>JAIXTR010000548.1 GCA_027483845.1 Caulobacteraceae bacterium
CAACCGCGCCGTGGTCGACGCGCTGTCGGCGTTCCTCGCTCGCTGAGGCTGTTCAGGGCGCGGGTCGGGACCCGACTTGGTCCAGCAGGCTCTGCGCCTCGCGCACGAAGGCGTTGACCACCTTGGGCGCGAAGGGGTTCTGCGTCTGGATGGCGGTGAACAGCTCGAAGGTGTCGGCGCCGATCAGACCGCACAGCTCCAAGAGGTGCTGGTAGGAGCGCGTCGCCAGGCGCTCATCCGGGATGCCGAGATTGACCAGGGAACGACCGATCAGGTGGGTCAGCGCCTGGACGTAGGCCATCTCCTCATCGTGTTCCTCAGGTGTGGCGACGGTGACCGCCAGGCCCAGGTCCCGGCCGAAGGCGGCGACCGCGTCATGTCGCTCACCACGGACCGGGCAGACGACGAAGCGCTGGCCGGCAAGGCCCTGACGCGCGCTCTGCGGCCCGAACAGGGGGTGGGTGGCGACGATGTCCACGTGGGCCGGCAGCAGCTCGACCATCCACTGCGAGGGCAGCACCTTCACCGAGCCCACGTCGATCACCAGGGCGCCCGGCGACAGGATCGGCGCGATGGCGGCGAAGACCTCGCGCATGGCCACGACGGGGACGGCGACGACCACGATCTCCCGCGCCGCAACAGCCTCGAGAGGGCCAAAGGCGACGCCGGCCTCGCGGGCGCGGGCTTCGGCGTCCGGCGCGGCGTCGGCGACGAGGACGTCGAAGCGGGTCTTGAGCACGCTCGCCGCCAACTGCCCGAACTGGCCGAAGCCGATGAGACCCAAGCGTTGCATGCCGCTCGATAGCTGGATCGGCGGACTGGGGCAAACCGGGACCCGGCGACGTTCCTGCCACATTCAGGCAATATGCCCGTAACAGTGTCAGGCGTTATTGGCTGACCATTTCCGGAGACCCAAGACCCATGCGCACCTTCGTTCTCGCCGCGGCCGCGACCGCTGCCCTGCTGGGCGCCGCCGGCGCCGCCCAGGCCCAGATGCCGGCCCCCGCCGACATCATCAAGAACTGGGACAAGAACGGTGACGGCGCCGTCGACAAGGCCGAATGGACCGCTGCCGGCCGCCCGGCCGAGCGCTTCGACGCCGTCGACGCCAACAAGGACGGCAAGGTGACCGCCGCCGAGCTGGAAGCCGCCATGGCGGCCATGCGCGCTCGCGGCGGCTAAGCCCGCGAGAGGAGGCCGGATTGACCGGCCTTCTTTTTCGCTCAATATTCACCCTTAGAGGTGAATATGTTGGATGCGACCCTGGCCGCCCTGGCGGATCCGACCCGGCGGGCGATTCTGAGCCGCCTGGCGCAGGGGGACGCGCGGGTGACGGACGTCGCCAAGCCGTTCGCGATCTCGCTGAACTCGGTGTCGAAGCATGTGCGGATGCTGGAACGCGCCAAGCTGGTGCGGCGCCGGATCGAGGGCCGCGAGCACATCCTGTCCCTCAACCCTCAGCCGCTGGACGAGGCCGGCGACTGGATCGCGGCGCAACGGAAACTGTGGGCTTGGCGGCTGGCCGAGCTGGAGAAGGTCCTGACCGATGGCTGAGCTGACTGTCACCCACCGCTATCCTGTCCCGCCGGAGAAGGTGTTCGACGCCTGGCTCGATCCGGCCCTGGCACGCCGCTTCCTGTTCACCGCGCCGGGGAGCGAGGTGGTGAGATGCGACATCGACCCGCGACCCGGCGGACGCTTCACGATCGTCGACCGGCGCGACGACATGGGCGAGATGAGCGGCGACATTGAGCATGTCGGCGTCTACCTGGAGATCGACCGGCCCCGCCGGTTGGTCTTCACCTTCGCCGTGCCCCGGTTCGACCCGACAGAGACCCGCGTGACCGTCGAGATCGCGCCGGAGGGCGACGGTTGCCGCCTGACCCTGACCCACGCCGACGTTCCGGTCGACTGGGTCGAGCAGGACCGCGAGGGCTGGACGATGATCCTCGGCGCGCTGGCGAGGGTCCTCAGCTAGCGGGCTTGGCCGGCTCGCTCCACCAGCCCTTCTCGCCGCGGGAGCAGGCGGCGAGGTCGTCCATAATCTCGGCGTGCGTGAAGTCTTCGAAGCCCATGTCGATCAGCGGCTTGTCGTCGATATAGATAAACACCGACGTCGCCCGACGGAGGGCGAACTGGGCTTGGGCGTCCAGGTTCTCCTTGGCGAACATGTAGTCCTTGCCGTCGTAGCCCGGCGTGAAGTCGAAGCTGTACTTGTCCGTCTCGACCCGGCCCTTTCGCCCCCGCTTCATGGCTTTGGGGGCGCCGATGCCGAAGCTCATCTGTCCGTCGGCCGCCACCAGAACGAAGGCGAAGCCATCGGCCAACGGAGCTGCGGCGGAACAGACCCCCGGCTCGACGCCGGACTCCATCTGCCAGACGCCGCCCTTGTGCATCGCCATGGGTTGTTCGGCGTCGGGTTTCGGCTGAGCGGGCTGGGCCACAACGCCCGGCCCCCACCACCCGCTTTTGCCTTCGGCGCAGGCGGCCGTAGCGTCGAGCGCGCCCGCCAGGCCGGTATCTGCCACGACGATGTTCAAGAGCTCGCGGCCCTCGACCTCGACGATCACCTGCCGCGCTGACTTCACCGCCGTGATGGCTCTGGCGCCGGGGTCCTCGAAGAAGAGCGTCTTGCGGTCGTCGCTGTAATCCGGTGCAAACGCGAACCGAGCGCCATCGACGATCAGGACACCGGCCTTCGACTTTCGCATCGCCCGGTCCTTGCCGACGATGAAGTCGAAGTGACCCGGCTGGACCTGGATGAGAAGCATCGTACCGTCTTCGGTGTTGGTGCTGGCTATGCAACTCGTGCTCTCCGCGTCGCCGCGACCGACCAGCCAGTAGCCTTCCTTGTTGAGAGCGGATTCGTCGGCCGCCGCTGCGCTCGCGCTCAGGATCAGCAGGATGCAGCCCAAGATGATGCCGCGCAGTGTCATTACGTCCCCCCGTTCTGGCACAGGGTGAGACACAACCCTGAATACCCACCTAAGAAAGCTTAGCCGTGAGTGCTCAAGGTTGTAAAGAACAAATGCGAAACACTAGTCCGCAACACCGGGCGCCAGGAACGCTTCGACCTGCTCGATCGCCTCGACCAGGGTCACCCGCTTTAATTCGATCCCCGGCGGCAACCCTGAGAACAGCCGCGTCGGGGCGGCGGCGTCGAGCATAACGAAGACCCCTTTGTCGTCGGCGCGGCGGATCAGGCGGCCGAAGGCCTGGGCGATGCGGGCGCGGGCGATGCCGTCGTCGCAGGTCTTGTTGCCGAAGCGGGCGCGGCGGGCCTTGTGCAGGATGTCCGGGCGGGGCCAGGGCACGCGGTCGAACACCAGCAGGCGCAGGGAGCGACCCGGCACGTCTACGCCATCCCGAACGGCGTCGGTTCCCAGCAGGCAGGCGTCCTGCTCGGCGCGGAAGATGTCCACCAGGGCGCCGACCTCCAGCGGGTCGACGTGCTGGGCGTAGAGCGCCAGGCCCTTGTCGGCGAGGGGCGCGGCGATCCGCTCGTGCACGGCGCGCAGGCGGCGGATGGCGGTGAACAGGCCCAGCCCCCCGCCCCCGGCGGCCAGGAACAGCTCGCGCATGGCGGCGGCCACCTGGCGGGCGTCGTCCTTGCTGACGTCGGTGACCACCAGGGCGCGGGCGTTGGCGGCGTAGTCGAAGGGCGA
>JAIXTR010000392.1 GCA_027483845.1 Caulobacteraceae bacterium
CGGGGGCGGCGCCCGCCGGCGGGGCTGCGGGGGCCGAGAAGTCGACGCTCGGCGCGGACTGGGCCGTCGCCGTGGCCTGGAACAGCTCCATCGGCTTGGACGACGAATACATCGTCTTGGCCCAGATGATCTGCGGGAAGGTGCGCAGCGTGGTGTTGAAGTCGCGGACGGCCTCGTTGTAGTCGCGCCGCGAGATGGCGATCCGGTTCTCGGTGCCTTCCAGCTGGCTCTGCAGGGCCATGAAGTTCTCGTTCGACTTCAGGTCCGGGTACTGTTCCTGCAGGACGCGCATGGGGGCCAGGGCCAGGGACAGGTTGTTCTGGGCGGCGGCATAGCGCTGGAACGCCGCCGGGTCGGTGGTGATAGACGCGTCGCTCTTGACCTGCAGCGCGCCGGCGCGGGCCTGGCTGACGCCGATCAGGACGCTGCTCTCCTGGGCCGCGTAGCCCTTAACGGTGGCGACCAGGTTGGGGATCAGGTCGGCGCGGCGTTGGTACTGGTTCTGCACCTCGGCCCACTGGGCCTTGGCCTTCTCTTCCTTGGTGGGGATCGAATTGACCCCGCAGGCGGCGAGCGCCAGGGGCGCGACCAGAATGAGCGCGAGGCTCCGGAAACGACGGATCAGGCTGTTCATCGAAGGTCCCTTGCGATGCCTGCACCAGGCTCGCGATATGTGGACTGCGCATTGATCCGGCGCAATCGCGGCGGCACAAGCGGCGCATGGGAAAAGTCACGCCCTACTATGCGCCCGGCAGCCTGAGCGCCGTCTTCTACGACCGGATCACCAAGGCCGACAGCAAGCTGCTGGGGGACGAGGACCTGTACGCCGACCTCGGTCCGCCAGGCGGCGACATCCTGGAGCTGGGGGCCGGGACGGGCCGCCTGACGCTTGGGCTGGCGCGTCGAGGGTTGCGCGTCTGCGGCGTCGACATCTCGCCCGTCATGCTGGCCCAGGCCGAAGCGCATCTGGCCCGTGAGGCGCCGGAGGTGCGCGAGCGGATCGAGCTGCGCCAGGGCGACATGACCTCGCTCAACCTGAAGCGCACCTTCGGGCTGGTGATCTGCCCGTTCTTCACCCTGGCCCACGTGCCGACGGGGGCAGCCTGGCGCAACACCTTCGCCGTCGCCGCGCGACACCTCTCGGACGGCGGCCTTGCGGCGTTCCACCTGCCCAAGCTGGAGCTGATGCAGGGGCTGGACCCGCCGGACCCCCGTCGCCCGGTGCTGGACCAGCATTTGGGCGACGGCCGCGCGCTGCTGCTGTTCGTGAAGGAACGCAGCTTCAAGCCGGGCGTGAACCGGCTGGAGCAGGTCATCGAATACGTCCTGGCCGATGAGACCGGCCGGATCGCCCACCGCAGCGCCGAGCGGCTGACGTACTACATGACCGATCCCGCGCCGTTGGCGGCTACGGCCGGTCTGGTCCTGGACCGCCCGCCCGTCGACCTGGGCGGCGTGGGCGACATCCACATCTTCCGAAAGGCTTCCAGCCCGCCCCAGCCGACGTCATAGTCACGCTTCGGAGGGCCGATGCAGGGGTTTCTGAACGACGCGCCGCTGCCGGTGGTGAGCGTGCTGATCTTCTTGGGCCTGCTGGTGGCGCGCGAGCTGGGCGCCTGGCTGCGCCGGCTGTGGGCGCCGGGCGCTCCGGACGACGACGCGGAGCAGGGCTATGTGCTGTCCGGCGTCTTCGGCCTGCTGGCGCTGCTGGTGGCGTTCACCTTCGGCCTGGCGCTCGATCGCTACGAGACGCGCCGCGACCTGGTGGTGGCCGAGGCCAACGCCATCGGAACCGCCGAGATGCGGGTGCGCCTGCTGGATGCGCCGCACGCAGGCGTCCTGACCGCGCAGTTTCGGGCCTATGCCGAGACCCGCCTCGCCTACGGACAGGCCGAAGCCGCCGACAAGCCGCCGCTTGAACGCCGCTCAGAAGCGTTGCGCAGCGCGATCCAAGCCGAGACGCTGGTCGCCGTTCAGCCGATACGGACGACACCGCTGGCGGCGCTGGTCGTCAGCGCGGTCAACGAGGCGCTGGACGTGGGCGCGGCGCGCGAGGCCGCGCATGCCGCCCGGCTGCCATTCGCGGTGCTGGCGGTGCTGATCGCCTACGCCCTGATCTCCGCCGGGGTGCTTGGTGCGGCGATGGAGGGCGCGCACGGCGGCCGTCGGGGCATGACGGCGCTGATGTTCCTGCTGCTGACCCTGGCGCTGAGCCTGATCCTGGATCTCGACCGGCCCCAGCGGGGAACGATCCGGATCAGCCAGGAGCCGATGGCCCGGCTGGTGGCCGGCCTTCAAGCTACGCCGCCGCCTTCGGCCGGGTCACCACCGTCACCGGCCACGCCGGCTTCGCCGGGCGCTGGCGGATCTTCTCGCCCTTGAGCCAGATGAACAGCGCCTCCCAGTGGATGGCGGCGACGACGCCGATGGTCATCCAGGGGTGGGTCAGCCAGGCGCGCGCGAGGTTGCGGTCGGTGAGATCCTGGCGCTGAGCCGCGAAGCCGGTGCTGAGCACCCGGCCTTCGGCGTCATCGACGTCCACCAGCACCTGCACCTGGTCCCCTTCGGACCGGCCCTTGGGCGGGCGGACGCGGAACGCATAGGACAGGTCCATGTCCATGAACGGCGAGACGTAGAAGCCCTTGTCCGTCGCCTGTCGCACCACGGGCGCGTCCTCGGCGGGGATCAGGTAGCTGTGGCGCTCGCCGAAGGTGTTGTTGACCTCGTAGAGGATGGCGGTGAGCGCGCCATCGGGGGCGTAGCACCAGTAAACGGTGAGCGGGTTGAACCCGAGGCCGAAGATCCGCGGCATGGCCAGCATCAGGATCGGGCCGCCATGGGGAATGCCGGCGGCGGCGAGCTGGGCCTCGACCTGTTGCTTCAGGGGCGTGGCAGAGCCGTCGCCGTGCTTGCGCGGATTGAAGCCGACCAGGTTGAAGCGGCGCAGCGAGAAGAGCTTCAGCGCCCGGTCCACGGCCGGCAGCTCGTCCAGGTCCAGCAGCAGCATGAAGATGCGATAGCGCAGGGAATGGCGCCGGGGCTTCAGCCGGGTGTGGGAGACGATCCCGGGATAGAGCCCGGAGGCGAACACTAGGCCGCGACCTCCGACAGGACGGGCTCGCGCACATGGATGCGGCCGCTCTCGCCCGCCACCGTCCAGGGCCGGCGGACGCCGCCCAGCTGTTCGGCCACGGCAAGCCCCGACTGAAGTGCGTCCTCGTGGAAGCCATGCCCGAGATAGGAGCCGCAGAACCAGGTC
>JAIXTR010000028.1 GCA_027483845.1 Caulobacteraceae bacterium
CCTCGCCGTCGCCGGCCGCCGCACCTGGGTGATCACGCCGAAGCAGGACGTGGATCTGGGCGAGATCGATCCGCGGTCGGGGTTGAAGGTGGTCGAGGGGGCCGATGGCGTCACGGTCGACGTGACTGCGCCAGCCTAGGCCGTCAAGCCCACCTCCTCTCCCCCCGACCCCCGGCCTTCAGCCGGGGGAAGAGTGGGGAGAGGGCAGGGAGAGGGGCGACGCAGGCCTCGCCGCCGCCGCTCCAGGTTCAGCCAGAACCCACCGACGGATGCGAACCACAGCAGCGGCATCGGTGTCGTCCCGCCGCTGGGCGCGCGCGATCAAGCGACGTGGTGTCCTCGGGTGTCTTGAAGGTCGCGGTGGGGCCGATGGTGGGTCATGGCTGGACCGTCGTGCAAGCGGCCACGCCTGCGTCGCCCCTCTCCCTACCCTCTCCCCGCTCTTCGCTTCGCTCGGGGGGAGAGGAGGCTGACGGCCGGTCCGCCCTGCCTTTGGCTGACGTTCACGATGTCGGCGCATAGGCGACAATCCGAATGTCTGTTAATGAGCCGCCGCTCAATGTCGTGTTTCGACCCATTGCGGACATTCAGGCACCCTTGCTGCTGGTAGCCAGCAAGGGCAAGGTTCCTCCTCGGGGGAGGTCACATGCTGGGGAACTTCATCAAGGTCGGACTGGGCGCCGCGATCAGCATGGCGGTCGCAATCGCCTTCATGATGCCGCGTGCGGACTATACTTCTCCACGCACTTGGCTGTTCGCTGTCGGCGTCGTCATCGCGACCTTCCTCGGCTGTGGTGTTCTCTCGGTCATCTGCACTCTGCTTGCGGGCAGGGATCGTTGGGGTCGCTGGCGGGAAATCGGCATCGACCAGATTCCACCTCTCCCGTAGATCAGTCTTAGCTGTGCCCGTCGCTCAGAAGCCCCTGCAATCGAAGGAGCCAGCGCCGCTCGCACCGAGCGAGGCTGCATACATCAAGCAGTGCGTCCGGAAGTAATACGGCGACGATGCGGTTGTCAGGAACTACGGGCCAGACCCCCGACGCCTAGAGCTGCATGTCGAGATCGACGCTGAACCGGGGATGGAAAAACACGAGTGCCTCGGCCTGCTCATGTGCGCGATCAACCAGGATTACATCGGTCTTGAGCTGACCAAAAAGGGCAGCAGGATCAGGGGCAGCGCCAAGATCGCGTACCGCCAAGGTCATATCTCTAGGTCCGCAATCCACCCATCTCAGACCTTCAGGAAGTCCGCGTGTAGGGCTCCATCGCTGACCCCTCGCGGATCGGCCCTACGCGCTCGCCAGTTCCCCAACCGTCTCCCACTCCGCCCAAAGCCGCGTCGCCTCGGCCTTCGCCGGACCCACCGACGCGTCCTTCACATGCCCAAACCCGCGGATCTGCTGCGGCACGGCGGCGAGTTTCACCGCGTGGCCCAGACGATCCTCCGTCAGGCCCGCCATCACCCGGTCGAGGTCGGCTTCGAAGGCGGCGATCAGGCCGCGCTCCATCTTGCGCTCGGCGGTGTAGCCGAACACGTCCAGCGCCGAGCCGCGCAGGCCCTTCAGCTTCGCCAGCGTCGGGAACGCCAGGTCCAGCATCCAGGGTGAGAACGCCATCTTGGTCGGCTTGCCGTCCGGTCCCTTGCGGGCCAGCAGCGGGGGCGCCAGCCACACCTTGGCCTTGCCGCCCTTGAAGGTCTGCTCGCGGTACTTGGCGAAGCGGCCGTCGCTGTAGAGCCGGGCCACCTCGTACTCGTCCTTGTAGGCCATCAGCTTGTAGAGGCTGACCGCCGCCGCGCGGGTGAGCGCCGTGGAGCCCAGCACGGACTCGGCGGCCCGGACCTGTTCGATCTTCGCCCGGTAGCGGTCGGCGTAGGCCTTGTTCTGATAGGCCGCCAGTTCGCCGGCCCGGTGCGCGATCAGGTCGTCCAGGGGCATGGTCTCGGGCGTCGGGACGTCGTCCTCCCGCTTGCCCCGCGCCGCCGGATCGTGGGCGGCCTTGCGGCCCAGTTCGAAGGCCTGGAGGTTGGCGTCTAACTCCACCCCGTTCAGCCGGATCGACCGATAGAGCGCACGACTGGAGACCGGGATCACGCCCTTCTGCCAGGCGAAGCCCAGCATGATCATGTTGGCGTAGATCGCATCGCCCATGTTCACCTCGGCCAGTTGGCTGGCCGGGGCGGCGTCGTAGCTGTGAGTCGCGGCGGCGATGCGCCCGCCCTGCTCGTCGGCGTCGAAGCGGACGTCGCGGTCCGAGACGAAGTCGGCGGTAGGGGCGAAGTCGGCGTTCCCCACGGCCACCGTCCGGTCCTTGGCGTACAGCGCCAGGGCGTCGGGGCCGGCGGCCGACAGCAGGTCGCAGGCGATCAGCACGTTGGCGCTCGCCGCCGGGACCCGCCCGCCGATCACCGTGGTCTCGGTCTCACCGATCCGCACGTGGCTGAACACCGCCCCGCCCTTCTGGGCCAGGCCGGTCATGTCCACCACCGAGGCCGAACGGCCGTCCACGTGGGCGGCCATGGCCAGGATCGAGGCCACGGTGGTGACCCCCGTCCCGCCGACGCCGGTGAACAGGATGTTCTGCACCCCGGCCATCGCCTGGAACGTCGGCAGCGGCGTGGCGTCGGCCGTCAGCGCCGGCATCGCCTCGTGGTGCGCGTTCTCGGCGCCTTCCAGGGTGATGAACGACGGGCAGAAGCCGTCCAGGCACGAATAGTCCTGGTTGCAGCTCGACTGGTTGATCTTCCGCTTGCGGCCGAATTCGGTGTTCAGCGGCTCGACCGAGACGCAGTTCGACTTCACCGAACAGTCGCCGCAGCCTTCGCAGACCAGCGGGTTGATCATCACCCGCATCGGCGCGGCGGCCATCTTGCCGCGCTTGCGGCGGCGGCGCTTCTCGGTGGCGCAGACCTGATCGTAGATCAGCACCGTCACGCCGGGGGTGTCGCGTAAGCTACGCTGCACCTTCATCAGCTCGATCCGCGGCCGCACCTCGACGTTCGGCGCAAGGTCGGTGACGGTCTGATAGCGCTCGGGCTCGGCGGCCACGACCACCACCTTGGCCACGCCTTCCGAGGCCAGTTGCCGGGTGATCTGCGGGACGGTGAAGCCGCTCTCGGCCGCCTGGCCGCCGGTCATGGCGACCGCGTCGTTGAACAGCAGCTTGTAGGTCATGTTCGCCTTGGCCGCGACGGCGGCGCGGATGGCGAGCGAGCCCGAGTGGTTGTAGGTGCCGTCGCCCAGATTGACGAAGACGTGCTTCTCGTCGGTGAACGGCGAGGCCCCCACCCAGCTCAGACCCTCGCCGCCCATGTGGCTGTTCAGGTCCGTGGACGGGTCGTTGAAGCTGGCCATGTAGTGGCAGCCGATCCCCGCCAGGGCGCGTGACCCCTCGGGCAGGCGGGTCGAGCTGTTGTGCGGACAGCCCGAGCAGAAGAACGGCTTGCGCTGCTGGTCCGACGACAGGGTGACCGCCGCCATCGACGCGGCCGAGACGCGGTTCAGGTAGTCGTACACCCGTTCCATGTGCGGGCCGGGCGGCAGGCGGTCGGCGATCGCCAGAGCGATCTCGGCCACCGACAGCGACGTCAGCTCCGACAGCAGCGGCGCGCCGGTCTCGTCGGTCTTGCCGATGATCCGCGGGCGCGCCTGGGCCGGCAGGTCGTAGAGCGCGGCGCGGGCCTGCACCTCGATCAGCGGGCGCTTGTGCTCGATGACCATCATCGTCTCGAGCCCGGCGGCGAAGGCGCGCAGACCCTGCGGCTCCAGCGGCCAGGGCATGCCCACCTTATAGATGGCGACGCCCAGGCTGGCGGCCTCGGCCGTCGTGATCCCCATGGCGGCGAACGCCTCGATGACGTCCTTGTACGCCTGGCCCTGGCAGACGATGCCCAGCCGCGGACGCGCCGCCCCCAGCATGATCCGGTCGATCCGGTTGGCGCGCGCGAAGGCCAGGGCCGCGGGAATCTTCTGAGTCCGAAGCCGCCGCTCCTTGTCCAGCGGCTGGTCCTTCAGGCGGATTCCGAGCCCGCCCTGCGGGATGCGGAAATTCTCCGGCGTGACGAACCGGTGGCGGTCCAGCGAGACGTCGATGGTCGCGCCCGAGTCCATGGTGTCGGCCAGCGCGATCATGCCCACCCACAGGCCCGAGAACCGCGACATGGCGATGCCCATCAGCCCGTAGTCCAGCACCTCCTGCACGTCGGCCGGCGACAGCACCGGCATCTCGAAGTCCTGGAAGGCGTACTCCGACTGCGACGGCAGGGTGGAGCTCTTGCAGTTGTGGTCGTCGCCGGCCACCGCCAGCACCCCGCCCTTGGGATGCACGCCCGCGAAATTGGCGTGCTTGAAGACGTCGCCGGTGCGGTCGACCCCGGGGGCCTTGCCGTACCACATGCCGAACACGCCATCGTACTTCGCCTGCGGGAACAGGTTGGCCTGCTGGCTGCCCCAGACCGCCGTGGCCGCCAGGTCCTCGTTCAGCCCTTCCTTGAACACCACCGAGGCGGCCTTCAGGTGCTTGCCCGCGCGCGCGGCCTGCTGGTCGAGCCCGCCGAGCGGCGACCCGCGATAGCCCGATACGAAGCCCGCCGTGCGCAGTCCGGCCGCCTGATCCAGCCGGTGCTGGTCGATCAAAACGCGGAGCAGCGTCTGGACGCCGGTGATGAAGACCCGGCCGTCCGTGAGCAGAAACTTGTCGTCGAGCGTCACATCCTGGTGCCGCATCGCAATTTTTTTCCTTTCGGGCCTCCCCTAAGGGATTGCACGATCATATAAGAGCGCCGCAATTGCTTGCCAAAAGCATGCCCCCTGACAGTGGTTCCGGGGCAAGAACAACGTGCTCTCGTGTCTATTGTAGGAGGAAAAGTTGTCCGAGGCCCTCGACGCCGTCGATGCCAAGATCCTGGATTTGATCCAGCACGACGCCGGATTGTCCGTCGCCGAGATCGCCGAGCGTGTCGGATTGTCGTCCAGCCCGTGCTGGCGGCGCATCAAGCGGCTCGAGGACGCCGGGGTCATCCAGCGCCGGGTGACCATCCTGGACCGCGACAAGCTGGGCCTGGGCTTCGAGGTCTACTGCACCGTCAAGCTGTCGCTGCCGACCAAGGACAACCTCGACGCCTTCGAAACCGCCATCACCAAGCTGGCGGAAGTGGTCCAGTGCGCCACGGTCACCGGCTCGGCCGACTATGAGCTGCGGATCGTCACCCGCGACATGCACGCCTTCGACGACTTCCTGCGCGAGAAGATCCTCAGCCTGGGCCTGGTCTCGAACATCGAGAGCCGGATCGTCATCCGCTCCGTCAAGAACACCACCGCCGCCCCGCTCGGGCTGGTCAGCCCCTATGTGAGCGCGCAGGGCTAGAGCGCCATCCGCCGACGACGCCGTCTTGGCGATTGGATGCGCTCAACTCGAAGCCCATGGCCGTCCGCCCCCCTTCAAATCACGCGACTTGAAGGGGGAAGGGTCTACGACGCCGCCGCCACCGCGGGCTTCGGCTCGGCCGGCGCAGCGCCGAACGTCTCGGCGATCTTGGCCTTGAACTGCCCGGTGCAGAACGTCGCCCCCTGAGCCAGCGCGGCCTTGAGGCCTTTGGCGCCGTCGCCGAACAGGTCGGCCTGCGAGGTCCTGAGGCCGCCGTCCTTATCGCTGTCCCAGGTGCAGAAGTGCTTGACCGCGGCCGTCTTCGTCGCGACGTCCGCCAGCCGCATGTTCGAGGTGAAGAGCACGTGGAACCGCGTCCACTCGACCGGGAAGTAGCTGGTGCTCCAGCCGGACTCGACATCCACCACATAGGCCGCCTGCGGCGCCGCGGCCGCCAGCGCCGGCGGTTTTGGAATCGTGATGCCGTTTCGTTTGACCTCGACGGGGCCATCGGCCAATCGCGCCGACTTGAGCCGCGCAAGATCGGTCGCGAGATCCCGCGCCATCGCCTGGGACGGATCGATCACATTGTTCTCCGCGATGATCCTCGAACCCTCCGCGATCATCGCCGCAGCGCCGACCATGGCAAAGACCGCCTTCCCCGGCGTGGCGGCGGCCATGATCGTCGTCATGCTGCCGGAGTAGGCGATCAGCGGCGCGTTCGGGTCCACGGCCGGCTCGGCGACTGGCGCGACCTGCGAGGGCTGCGGGACCGGCTCAGCCGCCGGTTCGGCGGGCGTCGCCGTCACGACGGACGGCGCCTCGGCCGGCGCCGGCGGCGCGACGCTCTGCGCCTGCGCCAGGCATACCTCAGCCGATCCTCCAAGCATGAGGATGGACAACAAGACTTTGGATTTCACGCTCGCCCCCACGATGCAATGTGGCGATTTATGACCTTGCGTTGCTTCCCACTGTCAACCGGGCGCGTTTGACGGGAAGTGGGTCGGAGGCGTGGCGCGATGGTTGCGCTCGCGCCGCCGGCGCCGCTCTATCCGTGTCGCCGATTTCAAGGAGCCCGCCATGATCGACCTCATCATCGACCAGCGCCGGAAGGACCTCGGCGGCTTCGAGGTCGGCCGCGTGCTGCCGTTCGCCAAGCGGCGGATGGTCGGGCCCTTCGTGTTCTTCGATCACATGGGCCCGGTGGACTTCCAGGCCGGCTTCGGCCGCGAGGTCGACGTCCGCCCCCACCCGCACATCGGCCTGTCCACCGTCACCTACCTCTTCGACGGCCACATCACCCACCGCGACAGCGTGGGCGCCATCCAGGAGATCAA
>JAIXTR010000317.1 GCA_027483845.1 Caulobacteraceae bacterium
ACGAAGGGCGAGATGATCGCCCTGATCGGGCCCTCCGGTTCGGGGAAATCCACGCTTCTGCGCTCGATCAGCGCCCTCCAGACCATCGACGCCGGTCCTGGCGAGATCGTGGCCTTCGACGGCCCGGTCCAGAAGGACGGCAAGATCGACTCCAACGTGCGCAAGACCCGCACGCGGATCGGCATGATCTTCCAGCAGTTCAACCTGGTTGGTCGGCTCAGCCTGTTCACCAACGTGGCCCTGGGGTCGCTGGGGCGCATCGGGTTCTGGCAGGCGGCCTTCGGGCTGTGGCCGGCCGAGACCAAGCAGGCGACCATGGCCGCCCTGCACCGCTTCGGCGTGTCCGATTATGCCAGCCAGCGCGCCAACACGCTTTCCGGCGGACAGCAGCAGCGGGGCGCGATCGCCCGCGCGCTCGTCCAGAAGGCCAAGATCATCCTGGCCGACGAACCCGTCGCGTCGCTCGACCCGGTGTCGGCCCGCCGCGTGATGGAAATCCTGCGCGAGCTGAACAAGTCGGACGGACTGACCGTTCTGGTGACCCTTCACCAGGTGGACTACGCGCTGCGTTATTGCGACCGGGTGGTGGCCTTGAAAGCCGGCAAGGTCGTCTATGACGGCCCGTCCGAGGGCCTGAAGCGCGAACAACTCATCGACATCTACGGTCCCGAATTCGAAGACGTCTTCTGGGAAGGAGCGCCGACATGATCCGCCGCGACCTGATGCTGGCGCTGAGCGCCGCCGCCCTGGCCCTGAGCGCCTGCGGGAAACCCGCCGAGAAGGCCGCGCCTGGTGCGGCGCCGACGGAGCTGACGTTCTCGATCCTCTCGGCCGAGAACCAGACCTCGATGGAGCCGCTCTGGGCGCCGCTCCTGGCCGACATGTCCGACCAGATCGGCGTGCGGGTGAAGCCGTACTTCGCCACCAACTACACGTCCCTGGTTGAGGCGATGCGCTTCAAGCAGGTGCACATGGGCTGGTTCTCGGCGGCGCCGGCGCTGCAGGCGGTCCGCCGCGCGGACGCCGAGGTGCTGGGCCGGGTCGTCGACGCTGGAGGGGACGCCACCTACAAGTCGGTGATCATCGTGCGCAAGGGCAGCGGCATCACGCTCGACAAGCTGCTGGCTTGCGACAAGACCCTGAACTTCGGCCTGGGCGACACCCAGTCCACGTCGGGCACCCTGGCGCCGATGGCCTATCTGTTCACGCCCAAGGGAATCGAGCCCAGCAAGTGCTTCAAGTCGGTCCGCTCAGCCAGCCACCAGGCGAACGCATTCTCCGTGGCGAACGGCGTGCTGGATGTGGCCACCAACAACTCCGTCGGCATGATCTTCTTCAAGCGTCAGAGCCCCGAACTTGCGGACAAGGTCGAGGTGATCTGGGAATCGCCGCCGCTGCCGGAAAGCTCGATCGTCGTGCGCAAGGATCTGGATCCGGCGCTCAAGGAGAAGATCCGTCAGTTCTTCCTCACCTACGGCACGGGCGCCGATGAAAAAGCCGCCAAGCAGCGTGAGGTCCTCAAGGGTCTGGCGTATGGCGGCTTCAAGCCGGCCGACAACTCCTACCTGGATCCGGTGCGCGAGATGGAGGCGAGCGAGGCGCTCGCCGCCGCCCGGCGCTCGGGGGACAAGGCCAAGATCGCCGCCGCCCAGGCGGAGTTCGCCAAGGTCAGCGCTGAAGCCGCGCAGAGCCGGGCCATCGCGCCCACGCCCGCCCAATGACCACGTCGTCCGTCGTTCCGCCGCCGCCCCAGCGCTCGTTGGCCCAGCGCGCGCCTGACCTGCTGCTGTGGGGCGGGCTGATCGTCCTGCTGGCGATCGCCTTCGGCCCGGCCGAACTGAGCAAGTTCCCGCTGCTCTTCACCAACTCCGGCAACATGCAGGAGTTGGGGCGCGGCTTCATGCGTCCCGACTTCACGCAGTGGGAGCTCTACGTCTCGAAGATGTGGCTCACGGTGCAGATGGCGCTTTGGGGAACGACACTGGCGATCGTGGCGGCCGCGCCCCTGGGCCTGCTGGCCTCGCGCAACATCGCGCCGCCCTACATCCAGATCCCGATCCGCCGTTTCCTGGACATCGTCCGGTCGGTCCCCGACCTGGTCATCGGCATGATCTTCCTGGTCGCCGTGGGCCCCGGTCCGCTCGCGGGCGTGATGGCCCTGGCGATCGGCACGTCCGGCGTCCTGGCCAAGCTGTTCTCCGAGGCGGTGGAATCGATCGACCGCGGTCCGGTCGAAGGCGTGCGGGCGACCGGCGGCCACAAGCTGCATGAGGTGGTCTGGGGCGTGATCCCGCAGGTGGCGCCGCTCTGGACGTCCTATGCCCTCTACCGGTTCGAATCGAACAGCCGCAGCGCCACGGTGCTGGGTCTGATCGGGGCGGGCGGCATCGGCCAGGTGCTGTTCGACAGCCTCAACGGCTTCGCCTACTCGAACACCGCCGCCATCGTGGTGGTGATCATCGTCGCCGTGAGCCTGATCGACATGCTGAGCCAGGCGATCCGCAGCCGGCTGCTCTGACGCTCAGGACTTGAACTTCGCCAGCAGGGTCCGCAGCTCCGGCTCGTCGACCAGGCTGGCGGCTTCGGCGGGGGACGACCAGAGCCGGTCGCGCTCCGCCATCTCCGGCCAGATGTCGCGGGCCTCCTGCACCTCCAGGGCGTACACCATCACCCGGACATGCTGCAGGCGCCCCGAGCGCAGGCGCTTGTCGTAGTGGTAGACGCCGAGCGTCTTGCGGCTGGGCTTGCCGACGATGCCAGCCTCCTCGTAGGCCTCGGTCGCCGCCGCGTCCTCCGGCGTCTTATCCTTCATCGGCCAGCCCTTGGGGATCACCCAGCGCCGAGTCTCCCGCGAGGTGATGAGGAGCATCTCGACGGACCCGTCGGCACGCTTGCGCCAGGGCAGCGCGGCGTACTGGGTGCGCGGTTCCCGGTCAGGCTCCGGTCGCAGTCTGTCGATCTTCTTGCCCATGGGGCGTGTTTCGAAGCTCCCCGTCGCGCCGGCTCTTCCGAGGCCCATTGAGCCGGGGGATTTACGCGGGGTTGCGGCTCCCGCCAACACCCATCGTCACAAAAGTGTCACGCAAGCACGGGCGCGGCCTCAGGCGGCTTCCGGCCGACGTCGGCGGACCCGCGCCAGCCGCCGGAGCCGTCGCCAGAACCGCGTCTTCTGCGGTTCGGGATAGGGCTGCAGGTTCTTCACGAAGTCCTCAGCGCAGGCCCGCCAGGAGAAGGTCTCGGCGAAGGCGCGCACTTTCTTCCGGTCCAGGTCCAGGCACTGCAGGCAGGCCTCGCGCAGGCCCTCCGTGGCCGTCAGCGCCAGCACGCCCGCGCCCGAGCCGGGGATGATGTCGATCGGGCCCGGGGCCGGGTAGGCCGCGACCGGCGTGCCGGCCGCCATCGCCTCCAGGATCACCAGGCCGAATGTGTCCGTCAGCGACGGGAAGACGAAGACGTCGGCGCAGGCGTAGTGCGCGGCCAGTTCGTCGCCGGACTTGGAGCCCTTGAAGACGACGTCCGGATATTTCTCCTTCAGCTCCTCGAGCTGCGGCCCGGGGCCCACAACCACCTTGGTCCCGGGAAGGTCGAGCGCGACGAACGCCTCGATGTTCTTCTCCACGGCCACCCGACCCACATAGAGGAAGATCGGCTTCGGCAGGTCGGCGAACAGGTCCGGCTCGCCCTCGCGGCGCGGGTGGAAGTGCTCGGTGTCGACGCCGCGCGACCAGGCCGAGATGTTGCGGAAGCCGTGGTTCGACAGCTCCTCGCGCATGGTGGGCGTGGCGACCATCAGTCGGCCCGACGGCTTGTGGAACCACTTCATGTAGGCGTAGCCAGCGGCCAGAGGCAGCGGCAGGCGGGCCGACACATATTC
>JAIXTR010000606.1 GCA_027483845.1 Caulobacteraceae bacterium
CCATCCTGAAACGTCGTGAGTGGCGCATCCTGACGGCCGCCATGGCCCTGGTCGCCTTTACCGGCGCGACCTTCGTCGGCGTGCGCGGCTCCTGGGGTGCGGCCATCGTGCTGACCGTCGTCGGGCTCTGGCTGGCGGCCTCATCGCGCAAGACCGCTGTCACGCCGCCTCCCGCCGCCGGCATGAGCGAAGCCGAGGCGCGGCGCATTCTGGGTGTGGCGCCTGGCGCCTCGAAGGCCGAGGTTCAGGCGGCCTACACGCGTCTCATGCGCGCGGTGCATCCGGACAAGGGTGGGACGGTGGGGTTGGCGTCGCAGCTCAATGCGGCGCGGGATCGGCTGCTAGGCCGGTGAAACGAAACGGCCCCGGCGCGAACCGGGGCCTTTGATCCGCCTAGCCGCGGCTGGGCGCGATCACCGCGCAGGGCTGCTTCTTGGCCTTCAGGGTCTTGCAGGCGTCGCGGGCGTCCTTCTCGGACATGCCGGAGAAGCGGGCGCGATACTTGGCGCCGTCCTTTTCCGCGGCGCCGCGGGCGTCGTCGAAGTGCTTTCCGAACTTCTTCTCGACAATGGCCAGCTGCTCGCGGGCGTCGGAGCGGCTGTTGAAGCTGCCGACCTGGACCGTCCAGCGGCCGGAGGCCTCGCTGGTCTTGGCCTTGCCGTTCAGCTTCGGCACCGTCTTGGGCTCGACAATCTGGATTTTGGACGCGCGGGCCGGGGGCGGGGAGGAGGCCAGGGCGATCCTCAGGCCCTGTTCCGTGTCGCCCTGCTGCATGGACGGCTGGGTGGCGTCCGCCAGCTGCGGCGGCTCGAAGAAGTTTTGCGCCACGGTGATCTGCTCGCCGCGGGCGCGACGGTTCAGCACGTCGAAGCCGGTGAGCAACAGGCCCTCGGCCACCTTGTTGCGGGTGGCGACCGTCGGGCCGCCCATGACGATGGCGATCAGCCGGCGGTTGTCGCGCACGGCGGAGACCGCGAGGTTGAAGCCCGAGGCGTTGGTGAAGCCGGTCTTCAGGCCGTCGACGCCGTCCATCGTGTAGAGCAGGCCGTTGTGGTTGCGGATGCTCTGGCCGCGGAACTGGAAGTTCTTGGTCGAGAACAGGCGATAGTACTGCGGGTAGTCGCGCATGACCGCCCGCGACAGGATCGCAATGTCCCGCGCCGTCGTGATCTGGCGGCTGTCGGGCAGGCCCGAGGCGTTGGCGAAGTGGCTGTTGACCATGCCCAGCTCCTGGGCGCGCAGGGTCATCAGGGCGGCGAAGCGCTGCTCCGTTCCGCCCAGCTTCTCGGCCATGGCGACGGCGGCGTCGTTGGCCGACCGGGTCACCATGCCCTGCATGGCTTCCTGCACGGTGATCGAATCGCCAGCGCGCACCCCCAGCTTCGTCGGCGATTGGGCTGCCGCGCGGGGGGAGAAGACGACCGGATCGTCCAGCTGGATCTTGCCCGACGCCAGCGCCTCGAACGCCAGATACAGCGTCATCACCTTGGTGATCGACGCCGGATACCGCGGCGCATCCGCGCGCTTGGCGTAAAGCACCTCGCCCGACTTCGCATCGACGACGATCGCCGCGTACTTGGACGAGTTCTGCGGAATGAGCTGGACGTAAGGAACCTGCGCCATGGCCGGCGGGGCGAACCCGCCGAGGGCCGTGGCCGCGGCCAGACCGAGGGAAAGCAACAGGCGGCGAGCGTGCTGGATCATGCTTCGTCCGTCGAATCAAAACGTTGAGATGGCAACTGCGCCACCTGCTGGAGTCCGTAGCATGCCGCGCCGACCCTTTCATGAGGGTAAACAAGGATTGAACGTGCGCAATCGTCGCGGCGCCTCCGGAATAAGCGCTACCGTACGACGGCGGGCATCGTGCGTTTATGTTGCAGTGCACAAAATCGTTTGACTGCTGCACTGCAACATGAGACAAGGGGGTGTGATCCGAGGGGGCCTGCGCCCCAACCGCCCGTACCGTCCCCAATCTCAGGAGCTTCCCATGGCTGCCGCCGACGCCGCGAAGAACACCGTCGAACAATTCACCGCCGCCTCCAACGTCGCCTTCAAGGAAGGCGTCGAAAAGGGCCTGGCCGCGATGAACGAAATGAACAGCTATTCGAAGAAGAACATGGAAGCCATGGTCGCCTCGGCGACGGCCTCCGCCAAGGGCGCGGAAGCCCTGGGCGCCCAGGCGATGGCGTTCTCGAAGGCCGTGTTCGACACCCAGGTGACCGCCGCCAAGTCGCTCGCCGGCGCCAAGAGCGTCCAGGAAGTGGTCGAACTCCAGACCGCCTTCGCCAAGTCGGCCCTGGAAACCTACATGTCGCAATTCGGCGCGATGTCCGAGACCGTCTCTTCGTCGGTCAAGGAATCGATGAAGCCCCTCAACGAGCGCGTGACCGCGGTCGTCGAGAAGTTCCAAGCCGTTCGCTAAGCGCTTCCAACAGTACGGAAGCCCCAGAGCTCGGACCTCGCGGTCCGGGCTCTTTTTCTTTGCGCCGCCCGGCGGTAGACGTGGCGCCATGTCAAAGATCGAAGACCGCCTCGCCGCCGCCGGCATCACACTGCCAACGCCCAACGCCCCCGTGGCCAACTACGTCCCGTTCGTGCGGGTGGGCGACCTCGTCCACATCTCGGGACAGGTGTCGCTTGACGCCAGTGGCGGGATCCGCGGCGTGGTCGGCGAGGACGTCGACCTTGAGAAGGCCAAGGCGGCCGCGCGGCTGTGCGGGCTCAGCCTGCTGGCGCAGATGAAAGCCGCCTGTGACGGCGACCTCGATCGCGTGGTGCGGGTGGTTAAGCTGGGCGGCTTCGTCCAGGCTGGGCCGGACTTCTTCGAGATCCCGCAGGTGGTGAACGGGTGCTCCG
>JAIXTR010000447.1 GCA_027483845.1 Caulobacteraceae bacterium
AGCCGATCCGCATCGGGTCTTGACCAGTTCCAGCAGCGCCCCAGCGGATTCCAACGGCGCAGTTCGAAGAACGAGGCTATGTCTGCAAGGCTAAACTTCTCTTAAATGTGGGAATTCCCGCAGGCCTAAGTCACCCAAAGTGGGGGCCGGCTGGTTACTGGGCGACGGCGTCAGCCGCCCCAGCTCTTGCTGCCGGCGTAGCTGCGGCTGGCCATGCGACCGCCGAAGCCGCCGCGGCTGATGACCGACGAGCGGGTGATCGCCTTCTCAGGGCCGCGGGCGAGGTCAGGAGCGTCGAAGCCCCGCTGGCCGATGCGGGTGCGACCCGAGGAGTAGTCGGTCCACACCCGGCCGCCGTTCGGCGTGTAGAACCCGCCGTCGCGCCAGTCGCGATAGAGGCCCCGGCCGCCCCAACCGCCGTCGAGCATCCGACCGACCACGAAGCCCGCGACCAGCGGACCCCAGAACGACCCGGAGCCGCCGGCGCTGGTCCGGGGCACGCACTGGCCAGGACCATAGACGTCCTCGCAGGTCTTGGTGTCGGCGTAGCGCGCCTCGGCGTTCTGGTCGTCCTTGGCGTTCTTGTCGGCGGTCTCGCAGGCGCTGTCGGGGACCTCGTTCTTGTCCTTGCACTCCTGCAGGGACTGGTAGGCGTAGGCGTCCGTCGTCGGCCCCTCGATCCGCACATTGTCGGCCGGGCTGTCGCCGCAGGCGGTGAGCGAGACGCCGCCGGCCGCCATCAGGGTGGTGAGGACCAGTTTGCGGGAGCGTTTCATGGGCCTTACGCCGTCATGCAGGCGGCGTTCAGGATGCCGACCGCGATGGAGATCATCATCAGGTAGAGAGCCGTCGACATCTCGCCGCGCTCGATCCGGGCCGAGACATCGGGAAGGGCGATGCGGCGGACCAGCACGAAGGTGACGATCTGGATGACGCCCGCGAGCAGGGCCCAGGCCACGAACTCGGGCAGGGAGTGGGTCTGGGTCAGGGCCGAGGCCAGCGGGATCACATAACCCAGCAGCGCGCCGCCGAGGGTCACGGCCGCCGCCGAATTGCCGGCGCGGATCAGGGCGCCTTCGTCGTGGGGCGTCATCCAGCGATAGAGCGCCTTGAAGATCAGGGCGAAGCCGCCGGCCGCCAGGAAGGCCAGGCCGAAGTTGAGGGCGCCCGCGCCGAAGGCGTTGGGATCGAACCCGATCATGCTTGAAACTCTCCGATGTTCAGCGGAATGCCGACCATGATCTCATGAGTCAGGTCGCCGCCCTCAGGCTCCATCTCGATGGCGAGGAGCAGTTCGCGGCCGTCGCCCGGCAGGTCGCGGGCGAACAGCATGCTGGTCTGGTAGATGCGCCGGGGATGGCGGCTTTCGCGGTCGTCGTAGACCTCTTCCCAGAAGCTGACCGGCTCCTGCCGCTCGTCGGCGTCGCCGAACCAGAAGCGGCGGTACTCGGGCAGGTCCGCGTCGTCGAAGGTGCGGGCGCGCAGGCGGTCGCCCCAGACGCGGCGTGCGCGGGCGTCCGGCGGATAGGCCGAGGTCCAGGGGACGAACAGGGTGAAGTCGTCGGCTTCCAAGCCCTCGGCGTCGGGGCTGACCATCTGCAGCATCAGGTCGTCCTCGGTGTAGAACCGGTGGACGAAGCCGTCGGCGCCGAGATCGATCCGGCCCTGGGCCACGATGTTGAGGACGTCGATATTGAGCTTGACGCGGGTGTCGCCGCCGTACCGGCGCCAGGCCAGGGGATCCAGCCGGACGCTGCGTCCGATCGTGACGTTTCGCACCACCGGAACGGCCGAGACCCGCGCCTCGTCCTTGCGTCCGCCGAACAGTCCGCGAAAGATCACGCCATCAGCCCTTGTCGAGGTTTAAGCATAGTCCCATGTTGTGGGTTGTCAAACATACGCGTATATATACCTGGTATGCGGCGTCCTAAGGATAAGACGGCGGGCCTGAGCCCTGCGGAGCGGACCCGGCTGTGGCGCGAGGAGCGCCAGCGGCTCGGGCTCGTGAAGCTGGAGCTTTGGGTTCCACCGGGCGCCAAGTCCGATATCCAGGCCGCCGCCCGTTCTATTATCACAGCTTCGAGCCGCGGACCGGCGCTGTTGAGAAACCCAGACCCTCCGCAGGGATCGTTCCAAATGGACCATGTCATCGACACCGACTGGTCGGTGAAGAGTCTTTCGCAGGCGCTCACCGAGACCCGCCTGCTGCGCGACGGGGAGCTGACCGCGCGCGTGCTGGAAGGCGCGGAGCCGGTGTTGCAGATCACCATGCACGAGTTCGGCGACCTGCCGATCTTCCTGTCGGTGGGCGCTGAACAAATCGTCGTGTCCGCCCTGATGTGGCCGGTGGACGAACAGAAGGACCAGGCGGCGTTCAACGTGTTCCTGCTCAAGGCCCAGAAGCTGGTGCCGCTATCCAATTTCGGCATCACGACCGTGGGCGGACGGGACTATTACGAGGTGTTCGGCGAGCTGTCGTGCAAGACCACGCTGCAAACCGTGATCATCGAGGTGCGCATGCTGGCGGAAAACGCGATCCGCGCCGCCGACGAACTGCGCGACAACTTCTCCGCCGCTGCGGCCTGAGGGTAACCCAATGTCGATCTTCACCAAGCTGATCACGCTCTTCCGCGGCACGGCCCATGAGGCCGGGGCGGCGGTGGTGGACGCCAACGCGCTGCGCATCCTCGACCAGGAAATCCGCGACGCCGACAACGCCCTGGGCCGCGCCCGCGACGACCTGGCGACCCTGGTGGCCAAGCGCCGGATGCTGGAGAAAGAGCTGCAGGGTCTGTCCGATCAGTCCGGCCGCTACGAGAGCTCGGCCCGCGCCGCGCTCGCCAAGGGCGACGAGGCCCTGGCGCTGGAAGTCGCGCAGCGGATCTCTGAGCTGGAGACCGAGGTCGGGATCAAGACGCCCCAGCTAGCCGACATGCGCGCCGCCGAGGAGCGGATGCACCAGACCATCGCCACCACCCAGCAGCGGGTCGAGAATCTCCGCCGCGAGATCGACGTCGTGAAGGTCAACGACAGCGTCCAGCGCGCGCAGGCCGCCGTGGCCAGCCAGGGCGCCGGCGCCTCGGCGCGGCTGGGTTCGGCCGCCGACAGCCTCAAGCGCATCAAGGAGCGCCAGGCCATTGCCGACGAAAAGTTCAAGGCCGCCGGCGAACTGGAAGACCGCCGCACCGGCGCCGACCTGGACGCCAAGCTGAAGGCCGCGGGCATCCTTCCGGGCCATTCCTCGGCCAACGACGTCCTGGCCCGCCTGAAGGCCCCCAAGGAAGAGCCGATGGCCCAGCTGGAGGCCCCGCGCCTGCAGATCGAGGCCCAGCCGGTCCCCGTGAAGCGCGGCGAGGAGAGCTGAGGCTCCCGTGAAACGCGTCAAGACGACCGAGCGCCCCGGCTGGGATGAGAAGGCCGAGACGCTCGGCTTCACCTGGCGCCATCTCGACGGCGCCCGGTACTGGGACGAGCGGGCCTACTACGCCTTCAGCCTGGACGAGATCGAAGACGAGATCGAAGCGCCGGCGCAGGAGCTGCACGCCCT
>JAIXTR010000526.1 GCA_027483845.1 Caulobacteraceae bacterium
AGGACTCCGAAGCGACCGCCGCCGCGCGCGTGGATCGCGCCGCGCGGGAGGAGGCGGAGGCCTATCGGCTGCTCTACGTCGCCCTGACGCGGGCGCGGGACCGCCTGGTGCTATGCGGGCGCGTGGCCGAGCGGACGGATCAGGCGAAACTGCGTGGCTGGTGGGGCGCGATCCGCGAGGCCCTAGGCCATGCGGACATCGCCGCGCGGGTGCGAACCGTGCAGACCGGCGAGTTGACGTTCGAGCGCTACGGCGACGATCCGAAGGCGCAGGTCGCCGAGCCCGCCCCGCGCGACGCCCCTCGCCCCCTGCCGCCATGGACGGGCCGTCAGGCGCTCCCCGAAGCCTATGCGCGCTACGCCTCGCCGTCCGACCTGGGCGAGGGCGCCGCTGTTCCGGCCCCATCTCCCCTCGCGGCGGCGCAGGGGCTGGGGCGGTTCCGGCGCGGGGACCTGATCCACCGACTGCTGCAACTGCTGCCCGACCTGCCCGTGGCCGAACGGGCGACGGGCGCCATGGCGCTGCTGGCCCGCGAGGCCGACCTGACGGACGCCCAGCGGAATGAGATGGCGGCTGCAGCACTGTCGGTGCTGAACGACGCCCGCTTCGCCGAGGTGTTCGGGCCGGGATCGCGCGGGGAGATCGCCGTCGCGGGGACCGCCGCCGCCCTGCCGCCAGGCCTGCGTATCTCCGGCCGCATCGACCGGCTGGTGGTCCTGCCCGACCGCGTCCTTGTGGTGGATTTCAAGACCAACCGCCCCTCGCCCGACGACATCGCCGGCGCCGATCCGGCCTATCTGCGGCAGATGGCGCTCTACGCCGCGGTGCTGGCCGACATCTTCGCGGGCCGCCGGATCGAGGCCGCCATTGTCTGGACGGATGGCCCGAAGCTGATGCCCGTTCCAGAAAACCTCGTGGTTCAAACCCTTGCCGACCTCCGCCGTGACGGTTGATACAGGATCAGGGGCCGCCTACATGCGCGGATCGACACAGGCCGCGTCGGGCATTTCCGGTGCGCCATAGGAGTTATCGAATGAGCACCGTGAAGGTCACCGACGACACCTTCCAAGCCGACGTTCTGGGGTCCGAGACCCCGGTGCTGGTGGATTTCTGGGCCGAGTGGTGTGGCCCCTGCAAGCAGATCGCCCCTGCTCTGGAACAGCTGTCGGAAGAGCTGGCTGGCAAGGTCACGATCGCCAAGCTCGACATCGAACAAAGCCCCACCACCCCCTCGCGCTACGGCGTGCGCGGCATCCCCACCATGATGCTGTTCAAGGGCGGCCAGATGGCCTCGATGAAGGTCGGCGCCATGCCCAAGCAAAAGATCCTTGAGTGGCTCGCGGAAGCCGGCGTCGCCGCCTAGCCCTCTGACGGACGTCAGTCGTCGCTGCGCATCGGCCGGCGGCGGCTGACGACGTAATTCACGATCCGGCTGACCAGCAGCCAGCCGATTAGCCAGCCGAACATGACCGTCGGCCCGCGCCCGTAGAAATGGACCAGCACCAGCAGCACCACCAGCGCCACGGCGAGGGTGACCAACCAGGGGATTGGCAGCGCGAGGCGCCAGGTGCGCTTTCCAAACATCGGCCGGCTCCTCAGTTGGGCCAGGTCTCCGGGCTCATCGCCAGCACCTCTCCGGCGAAGTGCAGGCCGCCGCAGATCAGCACATGGGGCACAGGCCCGTCAGCCTCAAGCGCCCGGGCGACAGCGTCCGAGACGTTGGCGGCGGTCTCGGGCGTCAGTCCGGCCCGCACGCCGGCGTCCACCAACTCCTCCGGCGTCGCGGCGATCGGGCTATCGAAGCTGGTGACGATCACGCGGGGCCGCATCTCGGCGAAGGGGCGGAAGAACCCCTCGGCGTCCTTGCGGGCGAACATGCCAGTAACCAGCACCAGAGGGCGGGGATCGCGGTCCAGCAGGCGACTGGCGGCCTCGGCCAACGCCTTGCCGGCATGGGGGTTGTGGCCGCCGTCCAGCCACAAGTCCGCGCCGCGCGCCTTCGCCAGGTCCGCCAGCGGGCCGGCCGTCAGGCGCTGCATCCGCGCCGGCCAGACCGTCGAGGCGACGCCGCGGCCCAGGTCCTCGTCGGACAGCCCGCGGTCGAAGGTCAGGGCCGCCGCCACGGCGACGCCCGCATTCGCGAACTGATAGCCGCCGAACAGGCTGGGAGACGGAAGGTCGAGCAGCCGCTCCGGCATCTGCACCAGCAGCCGGCCGCGCTCTTCCCACGCATCGAAATCGCGGCCCATGAGCAGCATGGGGGCCATGCGGTCGTCGGCCTCGCGCTCGATCATCTCCAGCGCCTCGTCGTGCTGGCGAGCCACGACCACGGGGCGGCCGTGCTTGATGATGCCGGCCTTCTCCCAGGCGATCTTGGGCAGGCCCGGACCCAGCATCTCCACATGGTCGTAGTCCACGGGCGTGATGACGCTGACGGCGGGGGCGTCGAAGACGTTGGTGGCGTCGAACCGGCCACCCAGCCCCACCTCCACCACGCAAAGGTCGGCCGGGGTCTCCGCGAAGGCGAGAAAGGCCAGGACCGTGGTGATCTCGAAGAAGCTGATGTCCTGCCCGGCGTTGGCCTCGGTCAGCCTGTCTGTGAGGTCGTTGAGCTGGTCATCGGTGATCAGCGTCCCGGCCAGGCGGATGCGCTCGGCGAAGCGGACGAGGTGCGGTGAGGTCAGGGTGTGGACCCGCAGGCCCGCCGCCTCGCCGATCGCGCGCATGTAGGCGACGGTGGAGCCCTTGCCGTTCGTGCCGGCGACATGGATCACGGGCGGCAGCTTCTTGTGCGGATCGCCCACGGCGGCCAGCAGGCGTTCCACACGGCCAGTCGACAGATCGATCAGGGTTGGATGGTTGGCGCGCAGCCGCTGGATCACCGCGTCGGAGGCGCGGATCGGGTCGTGTCCCGGGTCGAAAGACGGGGAATCAGGCGGCGGAGGAAAGGCGCTCACGCCCCATCATAAGGGTCTTGAGGATAGAACTCAGCTTTTCCGGCAGGTCGGCGCGTTTCACGACCTGATCGACATGCCGTGCTCGACCAGGAACTCGGAGCGCTGGAAGCCCGGCGGCAGGGTTTCGCGGATCGTCTGCTCGATCACGCGCCGACCCGAGAAGCCGATGGTGGCGTTGGGTTCGGCCAGATGCACATCGCCCAACATGGCGTAGGAGGCGGTCACGCCGCCCGTCGTCGGGTCGGTGAGGACGACGATATAGGGCAGTCCGGCCGCCTTGACCTCGTTCAGCGCCAGGGTGGTCCGGGCCATCTGCATCAGGGACAGGGTCCCCTCCTGCATGCGGGCGCCACCCGAGGCGGTGAAGATCACCAGCGGGACCTCCCGCTTCACGGCCTCCTGGGCCGCCTTCACGAAGGTCTCGCCGGCGGCCATGCCGAGCGAGCCGCCCATGAAGGTGAAGTCCTGGACGATCACCACCGCGGGCTGGCCGCGGATATGGCCGTAGCCCGCGGCCATCGAGTCCTGCTCGCCGGTGGCCTTGCGGGCCGCCTTCAGACGCTCGGGATAGGGCTTGTCGTCGGGAAAGTTCAGCGGGTCGTCGGCGACGATCGGCGTGGCGATGCGCTCGTACTTGGCGTCGTCGAAGGTGTAGTCGAGGCGCAGCTTCGAGCCGATGCGCATGTGGTTGCCCGACGGGGTGACCCACATGGCGGCCTCGAGGTCGGGCCGATACAGCATCTCGCCCGTGTCGGGATCCTTGACCCACAGATTCTCGGGCGTGTCCTTCTTGGTCAGGCCGCGGACGCCCGGAGCGATCCGTGACAGCCAGCCCCGGCGCCGTTCGGCGGTGGGGCGGCCGGGTTTGTCGTTACGCTGTTCAGCCATCGCCATGGTTTTCAGACCGCCGTGAGGCCCCGACGCGCGAAGCGTACAGCCTTAGCAAGAGAATCGACTTTGGAAAGAACCCGCGTCGTCACGTCTTCGTTCAATTCAACTGCTTCGGCGACCACGTCCACAAGCGCGGAACCCACCACCACGGCGTCGGCGACTTCGGCGATGGCGGCGGCGCGCTCCGGCGTCTTGATGCCGAAGCCCACGGCGACCGGAAGGCCGGAGGCCTTGCGGATTCGTTCGACATTGGGAGCTACGGATGCGGCGTCGGCTTCCTTGACCCCGGTCACGCCGGCGACGGAGACGTAGTAGACGAAGCCGGAGGCACGGCGCAGCACGGTGGGCAGGCGCTTGTCGTCGGTGGTCGGCGAGGTGAGGAAGATCAGCGCCAGGCCATGGGCCTCGAGGGCGTCGGCCAGGGGATCGGCTTCCTCAGGGGGGCAGTCGACGACGATCATGCCGTCCACACCGGCCTCGGCCGCCTCGCGGGCGAAGTCCTTGAAGCCGCGGCTGACCAGCGGGTTCATGTAGCCCATCAGGATGATCGGCGTGGTCTGGTCGCCCTCGCGGAAGGCGGCGATCGGGTCGAGGGTGCCCCGAAGCGTCAGGCCCTTGGCCAGGGCGCGCAGCGCGGCGCGCTGGATCGGCGGGCCCTCGGCCATTGGGTCGGAGAACGGGAAGCCGACCTCGATCAGGTCCGCGCCGGCCGCCGGCAGACCCTTGAGGATCTTCAGCGCGGTCGCGGCGTCGGGGTCGCCGGCCATGACGTAGGGCACGAAGGCGGCGCGCCCCTCGGCCTTCAGGGCCGCGAAGCGGGCGTCGATACGGGCTTTGGTCAAATCTGGCGTCCCAGGTGCGCGGCCACCGTGTTCACGTCCTTGTCGCCGCGGCCGGAGAGGTTCAGCACGACGACCCCGCCCTTGCCGACGTCGCGGGCGATATCGCCGATCCGGGCCAGGGCGTGCGCCGACTCGATGGCCGGCAGGATGCCCTCCAGCTTCGACAGCAGCATGAAGGCCTCGAGCGACTCCGCATCGGTGGCCGTCTGATAGGTCGCCCGGCCCACATCGTGCAGCCAGGAGTGCTCGGGCTCGATGCCGGGATAGTCCAGGCCGGCCGAGATCGAATGGGCCTCGGTGATCTGGCCTTCGCGGTCCTGCAGCAGGTAGGTCATGTTGCCGTGCAGGACGCCAGGACGGCCGCCATTGATCGCCGCGGCGTGACGATCGGTGTCCATGCCGTCGCCGGCCGCCTCGACGCCGATGAGCTGGACGCCCTCGTCGTTGAGGAAGGGATGGAAGATGCCGATGGCGTTCGACCCCCCGCCGACGCAGGCCACGACCGCGTCAGGCAGACGGCCCTCGATCTCGAGAACCTGGGCGCGCGTCTCACGGCCGATCACGGCCTGGAAGTCGCGGACCATCTCCGGATAGGGGTGCATGCCGGCGGCGGTGCCGATCATGTAGTAGGTGTCGTGGACGTTGGTGACCCAGTCGCGCAGGGCCTCGTTCATGGCGTCCTTGAGGGTCGCCGACCCCGAGGTGACGGCCTCGACCCGCGCGCCCAGCAGGTTCATGCGGAAGACGTTGGGCTTCTGCCGCTCCACGTCGACCGCGCCCATGTAGACGATGCAGGGCAGGCCGAACCGCGCACAGACCGTGGCGGAGGCCACGCCGTGCTGCCCGGCGCCGGTCTCGGCGATGATCCGCGTCTTGCCCATGCGACGGGCCAGCAGGATCTGGCCCATGCAGTTGTTGATCTTGTGCGAGCCGGTGTGATTCAGCTCTTCGCGCTTCAGATAGATCTTCGCCCCGCCGAAGTGATCGGTCAGGCGCTCGGCGAAATAGAGCGGCGAGGGACGGCCCACATAGTGGGTCAGGAAGCCGTCGAGCTCGGCCTGGAAGGCGGGATCGGCCTTCGCCGCCGTGTAGGCCGCGTCCAGGTCGTGGACCAGCGGCATCAGCGTCTCGGGGACGTACTGGCCGCCATAGTCGCCGAACCGGCCCTTGGCGTCGGGGAAGGCGGCGTAGTCGTTGGGTCTAACGGGCGCGTTCATGCTGGGTGCTCAGGCGCGTCGGACGGCGTCGAGGAACGCCGTGATCAGGGCCGGGTCCTTTAGTCCGGGTCCGCGTTCCACGCCAGAGGAAACGTCCACAAGCGGGGCGCCGGAGGCGGCGATGGCGGCGGCGACATTCCACGGATCCAGCCCGCCGGCCAACAGCCAGGGGCGGGTGAAACGGCGTCCGGACAGCAGGGTCCAATCGAAGGGTTCGCCAAGGCCGCCGGGCCGCTCGGCGTCCTTGGGCGGCTTGGCGTCGAACATCAGGTGCTCGACCAGGGTGTCATAGGCGCGCGCCGCCGCCACGTCGGAGGCGTCGGACACCGGCAGCACCTTGATGGCGCCGCGGCCGGACCGCTGGACGATCTCGCGCACCCGCGCGGGCGTCTCCTTGCCGTGCAGCTGGATCAGGTCGGGCGCGAGGCCGTCCACGATGGCGTCGATCTCGTTGTCGGTGGGATCCACCGCCAGGGCGACGATCTTGACGTTCTTGGCCCGCGCGGGCGGGGCCAGTCGCGCGGCGGCGTCGGGCGCGATCGCCCGCGGGCTCTTCGGGAAGAAGACGAAGCCCAGGAAGGCCGCGCCGCCATCCACGGCCGCGCTCACCCCCTCGGGGGTCGTGAGCCCGCAGATCTTCACCTTGGCCGTCATGGCTGCGGATTAGGGGGCGCAGGCCCGCGGATGCAAGACGTGGGCGCCGCCGAAGCCGCGATTCAGCCCCTAGCGCGTCTTCAGCAGGTCACGGATTTCCATCAGCAGGGCTTCCTGCGGCGGCGGCGCGGCGGGCTCGGCCGGCGTCTCGGCCTCCTTGCGGCGCAGGGCGTTCACGCCCTTGACCAACAGGAACACCACCCAGGCGACGATCAGAAACTTGATGCCGGCGTTGATCAGCGCCCCGTACTGGATCGCCACCAGCTCGCTCGCGGCGGTGGCCGGATCGTCCGGCTTCAGCACGATGGCCAACTTGGAGAAGTCGACGCCGGAGGTCAGCATGCCGATCGGCGGCATCACCACCTGGTCGACCAGCACCTTGACGATGTCGTTGAACGCCGCGCCGATGATCACGCCGACCGCGAGATCGACGACATTCCCGCGATTGATGAACTCACGGAATTCCGAGAACACGCCCATCAGACCCTCCTGCTAAGGGCCGTTGGAAGCCTAGCCCTCATCCTCGGCGTTCAGCCGCTCACGCAGCTCCTTGCCGCTCTTGAAAAAGGGGACGTGTTTGGCGCGGACGTCAACCGGCTCGCCGGTCCGGGGGTTGCGGCCGGCCCGGGCGTCGCGAGAGCGGACCGACAGGGCGCCGAAGCCCCGCAGCTCGACACGGCCGCCGTCTTCGAGGGCCTCGATCATGCGTTCAAGGATCACGCCCACCACGCGCTCGATGTCGCGTTGCGTAAGGTGCGGATTTTCCTCCGCAAGTTTCGCGATCAGCTCGGACTTGATCATGCACGCCCCTCGAACTGGCGCGACCATGGCGAAAGCGCCCTCTGCAATCAAGGCGCAAAAGCAGGTGACCATCCGTTAAGGCCAAGCTTGCCGCTCTCAGTGGCGCCACAACCCCCGCGCGCGGGCCCCGTGTCCTAAAGCGGGGCGCGGATCAGGCTGTCCTCGGCCGCGATGCGGCGGAACGCACGCGCCGCCGCCTCAGCCTCCGCCGCTGGAATCTCGGGCGCCAGCGAGCGCATGTCGGTCTTGAAGCGCGCGACGCCATCGACAAGGCTGGACGCGCGGATCAGCTCCATGCCCCCGACCGTCTCCTTGTCCGTCGGTCCGCGCACGGTGAAGCCCTTGCCGCCGGCGGGCAGCACGATCTCGGTGGTGGACCGGACGAACAGCGGGAACGGCACGGCGTAGGGCGCGTCGCGGTTGGGACCCGGCTCCCGGCGCGGATAGCCCGGGGAGGCGTTGCTGGACACCGTCACCCGGTATTCGCGGACGTTGAGGTCCGGATTTTTCCGCCAGTCCAGGTCGGCCGAGCCCGACATACGAACCTCGAAGGCGTCGTTGGCGGCGTCATCCTTCCACTCGACCTTTTCCACTTCCACCCAGCTCATGCTGCCCGAAAGTTGCTGGCGGAAGTTGCGCTCCAGGTCCGCCTGCGGGACCGAAGCCACCATCTGGCGCATCCCGTTGGCGGCGTCGCCGCGGAAGCGGCTGACCATCTGCATGGCTGCCGGGGTGTCGAGGCCCTTCGAGGCGTCGAAGCGGGTGGTGGCTTCCAGCAGCGGCTCGCTCAGGGGCGGCACGACGATCTCGACCAGGTCGGACCCGGCGGTGCGGATCGGCAGGGCCCAGCGGTGCGGGGGCGGACGCAGCGCCTCCAGGCCGCTGCGGTCGCCGGTGCGGGTGCCGTCCAGCCAGTAAACCTTGCCCCCGATGGTCGCGCGGATGATCACGTGGTTGAAGGCCGCCAGCGAGGGCAGGCGCTCGTTCATGCCGTCGCCGCCCCCCAGGCTGACCAGCGCCGGCTCGGCCTCGACCTTCAGCTCTCGGAGGATCGCCAGCAGCAGGGCCGTCTTGCCCTTGCAGTCGCCGAACTTGCGCTGCCACGTCTCGTCCGCGCCAGCCGGCACATAGCCGCCGTCGCCCATGCCGATGAAGAAGTAGCGGGTCTTGTCCTCCACCAGGCGCAGGGCCTCGAAGGCGCGCACGGCGGGGTCCTGGGATTTCGCCGCGATGGCGTCGATCTCGGCGCGCAGGTCCGAGTTGCGGTCGATCGTGGCGGCGCGGTCGTAGAGCGGCGCCATGATGCGCGAAATCTCGTTCCAGCTCTCGAAGCTGGAGGTTTCCATGTAGCCGAGGCGGCGGAAGCGCGGCGGCGCGCCGACGGGCGGCTTGGGCGCCTGGGCGTTCGGCGTGTCCACGGTCAGGTAGGTCCAGCCGCCGTCCTCGCTGAGCTTCAGGTCCCCGAACCCTTCCGTCGGCCGATACTTGATCGGCGTGCCGGTGGGCCACGACAGCCGCACGCGGTAGCGGCCGGCGACGCCCGGGAAGCCCAGGCCCTCCACGTCGTAGGACCGGTTGCCGGCGACGGGATCGCGACCGGTGTGGGTCCAGGCGGCGTCCAGGATGTCGCCGACCTGCAGGCCCTCAATCTGCTGGGTGGCGCTCATCCGGC
>JAIXTR010000080.1 GCA_027483845.1 Caulobacteraceae bacterium
CTCACGACCGGCCTGGAACTCCGCCTGCGCAGCGAGACCTTCCGCGACAACCTGTGGGGCGAGACCGCTGCGCCGGACGACGGTTACCTCTGGGTCCGCGCCCTGCCCTACGCCGACCTCCGCATGGGGTCCGCCCGCGCTTTCGTCCAACCGATCGCGGCCTATGCGGTCGGCGCCCGCCCCGCGCCCAGTCCGATCGACGAGACACGGGTGGATCTGTTGCAGGGCTTCGGCGAACTGACGCTCCCGGTCGGGTCGGCGCGACTGACCCTGCGCGGTGGGCGCCAGATGATGCCGCTGGGCAGCGAGCGCCTCGTGGGATCGCGGTATGGTCCGAATGTGCCCCTGGCGTTCGACGGCGTACGCGCCGACCTCCGAACTCCCGCAGGCGTGGTCAGCCTGTTCGACGTCAAGCCGGTTCAGCCGCGCCTCGGCGAGTTCGACGATCGCGCATCGACGACCAAAGCGCTCTGGGGCGCCTACGCGACACTGCCCAATCTCGACCTCTATTATCTCGGCTACCGCCGCCGCGGCGCGACCTTCGGCGGTCGGACCGCCGACGAACATCGCGACAGCTTCGGCCTGCGAACCTTTGGTAGCGCGGCGCCATGGCGCTGGAACATCGAAGCCGTGGCGCAGACGGGCCGCTTCAATGGTCAGACCATCCGCGCCTGGACCGTCGGCGCCGAAATCGGACGTGCGTTTGCCGACGCCCCGCTGGCGCCACAGACCATGGTCCGCTTCAACGTGGTCAGCGGCGACCGGAACCCGCACGATGGTCGACTGGGAACATTCAACGCCCTGTTCCCAAAGGGGAAATACTTCGGCGAACTGTCGCCGATCGGGCCCTACAACATGATCAGCCTCAACCCCGGCGTCACACTGGACCTCGGCTCCAACCTGTCGCTGGGACTGAGCGCCATGGCCTACTGGCGCTACGCGACGACCGACGGGGTCTATGACGTCTCGGGCGACCTTATTCGCGGTCCGGGGTCCTCAAGCGCGCGCTTCATCGGCAAGCAGGCCGAGGCGGTCCTCGAATGGCAGGCGACCCCCGAGCTGGACCTGTCCGCCTCGATCTCCGCGTTCGCGCCCGGCGCCTTCATCCGCCAGACCGGTCCGGCGCGAACGATCCGTATGCTGGGCCTCGAGGCCAATGTTCGCTTCTGATGCGGGAGACCGACCTTGTCCGACACCCCCGATACGTCCGCCCCCGCTCTGCCCTGGCTCCTGCTCCTGCTGTCGCTGACGACCGGCCTGGTCGACGCGATCAGCATCCTGGGGCTGGGCAAGGTCTTCACAGCCAACATGACCGGCAACATCGTCTTCCTCGGTTTCGCCGCCGCAGGCGCTCCGGGCTTCCGCGTCGCCCCCTACATCGCGGCCCTCGCGGCCTTCCTGTTCGGCGCCCTGGTCGCCGGTCGAACGGGGCGGGTCCATGCGACCCGGCCCCTGCGTCGATGGCTTGTGACGGCGGCCCTGCTTGAGGCGGGCCTGCTGTGGATCGCCGCGGCGCTGGCGATAGGCTTCGACGTCGCGGCTCAGACGCCCAGCGCGACGCTGTTCGCGATCATCGCCCTGACCGGCATCGCCATGGGGTTCCGCAATGGGACGATCCGCCAGCTCAAGGTTCCCGACCTCACGACCACGGTCCTGACCCTCACCCTGACCGGATTGGCCGCGGATTCCACGCCCGCCGGAGGCGGCAATCCAAACTGGGGGCGACGCCTCGGCGGTGTCGCGGCGATCTTCGCGGGGGCGGCGCTGGGCGCCCTCCTCGTCACCCACCTGGGCTTGGCCCTGCCCTTGATGATCACCGGAGCCTTGGTTCTGGTGGGAACCCTGGCCTGCGCCGCGCACCCGGGCGTCCGCTGAGGCGGAGCAGCGCACATGCCGCGATAGCTCTTTCGTGTCTCCGCCAACTCCCCCTTGCGTGATTTACTGAACGTCGCGCGTGGCCAAGGTTAGGCCGACAACCGGCAAGGGGGCTGGCATGGCCTGCAGCGCGATTGAAGAGGACGCCGCGCGCTCGGCGCGGACCTGGGCGAGCGAGAGGTTTGCGATCCGGCTCGGGGAGCCACCCGGTGGCGACAGCGCGTCCGGGGATGACGACGCCCCGACGGCCGCCATCCTCGTCCGCCATATGCTCCACGACCGCCCGGACGTGGCCTGGCAAAGCCCGGGCAGCGTCGGCTTGACCCTCATCGACGATCTGCGCACGCCGCCTCGCCTACGGATCCCGAGATCCTTCCATGCCGTGGACGTGCTGATCCCCTGGGCCATCCTGGACGAAATCACCGATCAGGTCGGCGCGGCGCCGCTGGACCGGCTCGAGGCTCCGCCCGGCGTCGGCCTCGCCGATCAGACGATCGCACACCTGATCGGCGCCATGCTGCCGGTGATCCGCTCCCGACAGAAGATTGCGGCGCACTACGTCGATCACCTGGGCGTCGCCCTCGCCAGTCACGTCGCTCACACGTACGGACAGCTTCGCCCGGCGGCGCACCTCACGCGCGGCGGCCTGGCCCCTCACGTCCTGCGCCGCGCCCAGGCGATGCTTCGGGAGAACCTCCGCACGCCGCAACCGCTGGAAGATGTGGCCGAAGCGTGCGGATTCTCCCCGCGCCACTTCGCCCGCGCATTCCGCGACTCCACCGGCCTGACGCCGCACCGCTGGGCCATGGCCGCCCGGGTCGCCGCGGCCAAGACGATGATGCAGTCCCGCGCCGAGCGGCTCGCGGAGATCGCGCTCGCCTGCGGCTTCGCCGACCAGAGCCACCTGACCCGGATTTTCAAGCGTGAAACGGGACAGTCCCCCGCCGCGTGGCGCCGCCTCCATGGGGGACGCCGCCAGGGCGAGGAACCGGCCCATACGCCCCGAATTCCATCCTTGGGTTCAAACGAGCGCCCGGTCGTCCAAGCCGCAGGCGCTTGGCCGGCCTAGGCTCACGTCGAGCGGCCAGCGCTCGCCTCCCGAAAGCAGAGGAACCTCGATGTCCGATCCCGAACCCACCCTGACTGGCCTGTCGCGCCGCAGCGTCGTCGCCACGAGCCTCAGCCTCACGGCGCTGGCCGCCGTATCTCCCCTTGTTTCCGACCCGGCGCTCGCGGCGCCGCCCTCCCCAGCGAAAGGACTTCCGACCATGAGCAGCGGCTTCGTCACGACCAAGGATGGCGTGCAGATCTTCTACAAGGACTGGGGTCCCAAGACCGCCCAGCCCATTGTCTTCCACCACGGCTGGCCGCTCTCGGCCGACGACTGGGACGCCCAGATGATGTTCTTCGTGAACCAGGGCTTCCGCGTCATCGCGCATGACCGGCGCGGCCATGGCCGGTCGACTCAGACCGACACCGGCAACGAGATGGACACCTATGCCGCCGACGTGATCGCGCTGGCCGATCAGCTCGACCTGAAGAACGCCGTGCACGTCGGGCACTCGACCGGCGGCGGCGAAGTCGCCCACTACGTCGCCCGCGCCAAGCCCGGCCGTGTCGGCAAGGCCGTGTTGATCGGCGCCGTGCCCCCGATCATGCTCAAGACGCCTGCCAATCCGGGCGGCCTGCCGATGGAGGTCTTCGACGGCTTCCGCAGCGCGCTGGTCGCCAACCGCGCGCAGTTCTTCCACGATGTCGCGGCGGGGCCGTTCTACGGGTTCAATCGGCCCGGCGCGAAGGTCTCGCCGGCCACGGTCGAGAATTGGTGGCGGCAGGGAATGATGGGCGGCGCCAAGGCCCACTACGACTGCATCAAGGCCTTCTCCGAGACCGACTTCACGGACGACCTCAAGAAGATCGATGTCCCGATCCTGATCATGCACGGCGAAGACGATCAGATCGTCCCGATCGACGACGCCGCGCGCCTCGCGATCAAGCTGGTCAAGAAAGGCACGCTGAAGACCTATCCCGGCTTCCCGCATGGCATGGCCACCACCGAGGCGGACACCATTAACCGCGACCTGCTGGCGTTCATCCGCGCCTGAAGACGATCCACGGAAGGGCGTCCGGGGTCACCCCCGGGCGCCGAACCCGCGGCGCGCGCGCCTCTGTCGTGCGAGGCGCATGGGCACAACCAGGCGAGCGGTCACGCCGTCGGGCCGGCTTCGGATCCGCAGGACGCCGCCGATCTGGCGGGCCCGCTCCGACATGCCACGCAGGCCCCAGTGGCCGTCACGCCCGCCCGCGCGCAGCACGTCCGCCGGTATGCCGGCCCCGTCATCGCGGCAGGTGAGTTGGACGCTATATCTCGAGAACCGGAGCTCGCAGGCGATAGCGCTGGCCCCCGCGTGCTTGGCGGCGTTGCGCAGCGCTTCGCGGGCGATGGCCACGATCTCGCCGTGGGCGTCCACGTTCAGCGGCTCGACCTTCCCCGACACCGTCACCTCGATCGGCGCGCCATAGTCC
>JAIXTR010000199.1 GCA_027483845.1 Caulobacteraceae bacterium
CGGGTCAGCGCCTCGGACCGGCCTTCCCAGAGCTTTCGGCCCCAGTGGCTTCGTTGGTCGTCGGCTCGCCGCTTACAGTTGCGGGGGCAGCCGCGGCATTGTGCGCAAGCGCACGCACCGCATTCCCTTTTGAGCCCTTGCGGGCGCCACGTCAGATGATTGCCTCGTCGCGGACGGTCCGGTCAAGCCGTCAGTCGGCGCTGGCCACGGCGACGCCGGCGGCGGGGCGGTAGGCGGCCGTGATCATCCGCGTGGCGTCGAGCCGGGCGCCGCGACGGTCCAGGATTTCCAGATGCACGTGGTCGGTCATGCCGCCGGGGTACTTGCGCTGCAGCGAGTGGGCGGTGGCGATGGGCTGGCCAATGGCGACCGTATCGCCGACCTCGACGGTCGGGTTCACGTAGAAGACACGGGCGGCATAGCTGAGCGCCGGATTGGTAATCTCGACGAACTTCAGGCTTTCGTCGCCCGGATAGGCGTAGCCAATCTTGGTCACGTAGCCGGAGATCGGGGCGTCCACCGCCTGGCCGGCCTCCGCCATGTAGTCCACCCCCTCGTGCCGCCGGCTGCCGCCGTCGCGGCGGGCGCCGAACTGGCCGGCTCCGTAAGCGTCGTGAACGCGCGGCTCGCGGCCGGTGGGATTGGCGAAGTCGGCGCGTCCGTCGCCATCGATGTCGGCGCCGTCCCAGACGCGGACAAGAGGCGCCGGCGGCGCGGGGGGCGAGACCTGCTGTACGGCGCGCTCGACGGCGGTGACCAGACTGGCGCGATGCTCCGACTGGGCCAGGGGCGCCGCGGCCGCGGCTGTCGTGGTCACAAGCGCGACTATAGACACAAGTAGCGCAGGCTTCCTTTCGACAAGTTCAAGCAATCGGGCGACGACGCCTAATTTCATCCAGGGCCCTTCGTTCAACAGATGCACGCCGATCTTGGTCTGTTGCCAAGCTTTGTGGCGGATTGACTGGAATGCCGCGTCCAACGCGGCGTTGCGATGGGTCCTGACCTCAGACCGGGGCGAAAACTAGGCGAACCCGTCGAATTTAACCATGCGACCGGTCGCCGCCCTCAGCGAACGGGGTTGGATGAGCTGCGCCCGACCCCGGGATTAGAAGCTGTAGACGAGGGTCGCGCGGGTGGTGGTGTCGGTATGCGCCCGCCCGGCCGGCGGCTCGCTTTCCGTGCGCACGTCGAAGGCGGCCCGGGCCGACAGGTCGCCCCGCAGCTTGGTGGTCAGCGCCGTGGTCGAGACCAGCGAAGAGTTCACGGAGTCGAGGAACAGGCTGGTGTTCTGGGTGAAGACCAGGTCCGGCCGGATCGTCCAGCTGAGGTCGCCGCCGAAGCGGGCGGAGAAGGCCACCTCGTCGGCCTGGTTGTCGTAATCGGTCTGCCGCAGGGCCGGGCCGGCCTGGACGTCGAGGCGCAGGTCGGGCCCCTCGAGCAGCCGATAGCCGACGCCGACGCTCTCGGTGAAGCGGCTGTTGAAGCCCGCGAAGCGGTCGCGTTCGCCCGACGCCGCGAGCGCCACGAACGTGCGGCCGTTCAGCTTCCACTGGCCCGCATAGCCCGCAAAGTAGCGCTCCTTGGACACTGCCCCGTTCGAGCGCTGGTAGTCGCCGGTGGCCTTGATCTCGTGACGCCAGCGCAGCGTCTCCTTCCGGAAGGTCAGGCCGCCGGAGGCCCCGACGTCGTCGCTGTTGCCGGTGCTGACGAAGCCCCCCGCCTGGCCCTCGCCCGTCCAGCCGTCGCGGAACCGCAGGGAGGTGAGGCGGGCGATGCGCTCCTCCTCGGCGCGGGAGGTCAGGGCGCCGACCTGGGCGTCGATCTCGGCCAGGGATTCCGGATAGGTGCGCCGCGCCACTTCGGCCACCGCCGCCAGGGCGCCGGGGGTCTCGCCGGCGGTGGCGATCATCCGCGCGACCTCGGCGGGCAGTGGCGCCGCGATCAGGCCCGTCGGCAGGGCCAGCATCACCAGGGTGGTCAGCAGGGTACGCATGCCGGGCTCCGAATCGATAAGGCGCGGGACCCTACCCAAGACGCGGCGAACGGGGCGACCGTGGGGCGCCGTCGTCCGGGCGGCGATTCGACATTGTCCGGCCGGGCGCTAGAGTTGATCGTCCCGCCAACGCCTTGGGACAGCCGACCTGCAAATGACCTCCACCCCAACGCCGCCGGACGTCGCGGCCGAGCTCCGCCGCCTGCTCACCAACAGTCACGCCCCCTACTCGGGCGTCCATGTGGCCGCCGCGGTCCAGTCGCCGGACGGCCAAATCCACTACGGCGTGAACGTGGAGAACGCGGCCTATCCTGAAGGCGTGTGCGCCGAGGCCAGCGCCATCTCGGCGGCGTTGACCCAGGGCCAGCGGCATTTCAAGCGCGTGTGGGTGACCTCGTCCCTCCCCGACCTGATCTGGCCGTGCGGCGGGTGCCGGCAAAAGATCTGGGAGTTCGCTGATCCTGGCTGCGAGGTGATCAGCGTCGGGGCGGACGGGCGATCACAGAGCCACACGATCGAGGCCCTGCTGCCGCTGGGTTTCCGCCTGGAGCCGGGGCCGCGGTAGACGCGGCCCCCTCGCCTCAGGCCGGCTTCATGCCCGTAATGTAGCGGTCGATGACCGTTTCCAGCACCGACAGCGGGGCGCCGCCCGTGGTGACCACCGCGTCGTTGTAGTCGCGAAGGTCGAACCGGTCACCGAGCGCCGCCTTGGCCTTGGCGCGCAGGCGGACGATCTCATTGTGGCCGGTCTTGTAGGCGCAGGCCTGACCGGGACTGGCGCAGTAGCGATCGACCTCGCTGGTGATGGCGCCCACCGAGCGGCCGGTGGCGGCGACCATCCAGTCGATGGCCTGCTC
>JAIXTR010000262.1 GCA_027483845.1 Caulobacteraceae bacterium
CAGCACGAAGATGATGGCCAAGGTCGCTGGAACCACCACCTTCAGCCGCTCGGCTGCCCGAGCCAGGTACTCGAACTGACCGGAATAGCCGACGCTGACGCCCGGCGAGAGCTTCACCTCTCTCGCCACCGCCGCCTGCAGGTCGCCCACGACCGACGCGATGTCGCGTCCGCGCACGTCGACATAGACCCAGGTGGAGGGACGCGCGTTCTCGGTCTTCAGCATGGGCGGGCCGTCGGCGATGGCGACGTTCGCCACGGTTCCGAGGGTGATCTGCTGGCCCGACGGCGTGACCACCGGCAGCGCCCGCAGGCCCTCCAGGCTGTCACGCAGCTCCCGCGGATAGCGCACGTTGATCGGATAGCGGGCCAGGCCCTCCACCGTCTCACCGACGGTTTCGCCGCCGATCGAGCCCGAGACGATCGCCTGCACATCGGCGATATTCAGGCCGTACCGCGCCGCCGCGGCGCGATCGATCTGGACATCCACATAGCGACCGCCGGTCAGACGTTCGGCCAGCGCCGAGCTGACCCCGGGCACCCCCTTGGCCACCTGTTCGATGCGCGCGGCGATCCGGTCGAGCTCGGCGAGGTCGGACCCTGAGACCTTCACCCCGATCGGGCTTTTCACGCCGGTCGCGAGCATGTCGATCCGGTTACGGATCGGCGGCACCCACACGTTGGCGAGCCCGGGAACCTGCACCCGCTGGTCAAGCTCCTCCACGAGCCTCTCAGGCGTCATGCCCGCCCGCCATTGATCCCGCGGTTTGAACTGGATGGTGGTCTCGAACATCTCGAGCGGCGCGGGGTCCGTCGCCGTCTCGGCGCGGCCGGCCTTGCCAAACACCGTCTTCACTTCCGGCACGGTCAGGATCAACCGGTCGGTCTGCTGCAGCAGTTCGGCAGCCTTCGCGGCGGAGATGCCCGGGAGCGCGGACGGCATGTACAGGAGGTCGCCCTCGTCCATCGGCGGCAGGAACTCGCCGCCGAGCCGGCTGAGCGGCCAGGCGGTGGTGGCGAAGGCGAGGGCGGCGATGACCAGCGTCGTCCTGGGCCGCTTCAACACCCAGTCGAGCCCTGGCCGATAGGCGCCGGCCAGGGCCCGGTTCACCGGGTTGTCCTGCTCGGCCGGGATCCGGCCGCGGATTAGCAACCCCATCAAGACCGGCACGAGCGTGATCGACAGGATGGCGGCCGCCCCCATCGCGTAGGTCTTGGTGAAGGCCAGCGGCGCGAACAGCCGCCCCTCCTGCGCCTGCAGCGAGAACACCGGCACGAACGACAGGGTGATGATCACCAGGCTGAAGAACAGCGCTGGGCCGACCTCGGCGGCGGCGTCGGTGATGACCTTCCATCGCGCCTCGCCGTCCAGCGGCTGGTTGGGGTGGCGGTGCTCCCACCGCTCCAGGTGCTTGTGGGCGTTCTCGATCATCACCACGGCCGCATCGACCATGGCCCCCACGGCGATGGCGATCCCCCCGAGGGACATGATGTTGGCGTTGACCCCCTGGACCCGCATAACCAGGAAGGCGGCCAGCACCCCGAGCGGCAGGGTGAGGATCGCCACCAGCGCCGAGCGCGCGTGCCAGAGGAAGAGGCCGCAGACCAGCGCCACCACCACGAACTCTTCCAGCAGTTTCTGGGTGAGGTTGGCGATCGCGCGGTCGATGAGCTGGGAGCGATCGTAGGTGGTCACCACCTCGACGCCCGGCGGCAGGCTGCGCTTCAGCTCCGCGAACTTGGTCTTCACGGCCGCGATGGTCTCGCGGGCGTTCTTGCCGCTGCGCAGGATCACCACGCCGCCGGTCACCTCGCCCTGGCCGTTCAGCTCGGCGACGCCCCGGCGCATCTCCGGCCCGATCTGCACGGTGGCGACATCGCCCAGGCGCACCGGCACGCCACCCGCAGCTGTCCGCAGCGGCACGGCGCGAAAGTCGTCGAGGTCGCGCAGGTAGCCCCCGGCGCGCACCATGTACTCGGCTTCGCCCATTTCCAGCACGGAGCCGCCGGCCTCCTGGTTGGCCCGGCGGAGGGCTTCAACGACCTCGGACTGCGTGACCCGGTAGGCCGCGAGCTTGGTCGGCTCGAGCACCACCTGGTACTGGCGGACCATGCCGCCGATGGCGGCGACTTCCGCCACCCCGGGCAGGCTCTTCAGCTCGTAGCGCAGGAACCAGTCCTGCAGGCTGCGCAGCTGCGACAGGTCATGCCGGCCGCTTCGGTCGACAAGCGCGTATTCGTAGATCCACCCCACCCCCGTGGCGTCGGGGCCCAGGGTCGGCCGTGCGCTCTCGGGCAGGCGGCCCTGCGCCTGGTTCAGGTATTCGAGCACGCGCGAGCGCGCCCAGTAGAGATCCGTGCCGTCCTCGAACAGGACGTACACGAAGCTGTCCCCGAAGAAGGAATAGCCGCGCACCGTCTTCGCCCCCGGCACCGACAGCATGGTGGTCGCCAGCGGATAGGTGACCTGGTTTTCGACGATCTGAGGCGCCTGGCCGGCGTAGCTCGTGCGGATCACCACCTGCACGTCGGAGAGGTCCGGCAAGGCGTCGACGGCGGTGGAGCGGACCGCCCAGGCGCCCGCGAGCAGCAGAGCCAGGGCGGCCAGCAGCACGAAGATGCGCCCGCGGACGGACGCGCGGATGATCGCGGCGATCATGGCGCGGGCGCCTTCTGCAGATGCCGCACCGTCGGTGCGCCGCCCGCCTGGTCGAAGGCGAACCGCACCCGGTCGCCCACCTTCAGCCCCCGAGCGAGCGCCGGATCGGGCAGGGCGAAGGTCATGGTCATGGCCGGCCATTGCAGCGCCGGCACAGGCTCATGGCTGAAGGTGACGGAGCGCGCGTCCAGCCGTTCGATCCGCCCGGTGGTCTCATACTGCGTGGGCCCGCCGGACCCGGGTGCGGCACGGCTTTCGGTGAGACGCCTGGCCTGAACGCCCGCAAGGCTGGCTTCGCTGTCGAGGAGGAACTGGCCGGAGGCCACCACCTGTTCGTCGGCCCGAAGTCCGGAGAGGACCTCGGTCTGTCCGCCGCTCTCGCGCCCGACCTGCACCTCGGCGGGCCGGTAGCGCCCGCCGGGCAGGGCGAGCATCACCAGGGTGCGGCGGCCGGTGCGGATCACCGCCTCCGAGGGCACGAGGAGGGCCGCCGTCGCGCCCCCTTGCAGGATCGCCTGGCCGAACATGCCGGGTCTGAGGCGGCCGCTGCCGTTCGGCAGTTCGATCCGCGCTGTCAGAGTCCGGCTCTCGGCGACGGCCTCGGGCAGCACCGCGGAGACGCGCCCGCCAAAGCGCTCGCCCGGGAAGGCTGCGAGCGTCACCTGCACGGCCTGACCGGGCCGAAGCTGACCGGCCAGCGCCTCGGGCACGGCGGCGTTCAACCACACGGTCGAGAGCCCGTTGATCTCGGCCAGCGTCTGCCCCTGGCTCACGGTCATGCCGGGGCGCACGCTCAAGGTCCGGATCACCCCGCCGGTGGGCGCGGTGATCGTCACCGTGGCCTGCGGCCGCCCCGTGCGCTCCACCGCGGCGATCGCGGCCGAGGACATGCCGAGGAGCGCGAGGCGCTGCCGCGCCGCCTGGGTCAGCCGAGCATCTCCCGTCCGCCGGACCGCCAGGAACTCGGCCTGCGCGGCGGCCCAGTCGGGGACGAGCACGGTGGCCAGCGCTGCGCCGGAGCCGACCACGTCGCCGGGCGCCCGCCGGGGCGCCGACTGGACGAAGCCCGAGGCCCGCGCCTGTACGATGGACAGGTCGCGGCCATTGAAGTCGAGGACGCCCGGGACGTTGATCTCGCTCTGCAGGCTGCCTTGCCGGGCGCGGGCCAGCCGCACCCCCAGCGCCTGGACGCGCCCCGGATCGATACTCAAACCGGGCTCGCCTTGCGCCTCGTCGGCGTAGCGGGGCGCCAGCTGCATATCCATGAACGGCGACTTGCCCGGCTTGTCGAAGCGCTGGGCCGGGAACATCGGATCGTACCAGTAGAGGACCTTGCGGTCCGCTTTCGCGGCTGGCGGCGACGCGGCCGGGAATGCGCCGAGCTTCGATAGCCCGTAGCCAGCGCCGGCCCCAACGACCAGCAGGACCGCGGCGGCCGCGCCGAGCTGGGGTTTGGAGGGGGTCAGGCGGCTCATGACGCGTCGGCTCCATAGGTCAGGGTGATGCGCACGGCGTCGCGCGCGACGGCGGCTTCGCGCTCGAGGAGCGTGAGACGCGCCTGGGCCAGTTCGGTGAAGGCCTGCAGCACATCGGTCAGGCCGGCCCGTCCGGCCGCGTAGCTCGCTGTCTCCAGATCTGCCTGCTGACGAGCGGCGGGGGCGACGACATCGCGGGTCCGGACCCATTGATCATGGTGCATCACGTGGTCGGCGAGCTCGGCCTCCAGCCGCGAGCGCAGCTCGCGCGCGGCCAGCTCGCGCTCGACGTCGACCCGCGCCCGATCCGCCCGCCGGGCGGCGATCAGCGGATCCTGCCGTCGGCCGGGGAACAGCGGCACGCGCACCGTCAGGCCCGCCGAGACCATGTCGCCGAACATCGGATCGCGCCGTCCGTAGCCAAGCTCGACCGCCCAGTCGGGCCGCTTGTCCGCGCTCGCGAGCGCCACCGCCGCGGAAGCCTTCTGGGCATCGGCCGCATAGCCTGCGAGCGCGGAATGGCGGTCGAGCTCGGCCCGCAGCCGATCGGGGTCGAGCGCGACCACGGGAGGCGCTCCGCTGGGGCCCGGGGCCGCATCGCCCGTCCAACGGGTCAGCTCGGCCTGCGCCCGACGGGCCGCGGCGGCGAGTTCATCGCGCTGATCGAGGAGTTCGGCCCGCTGCCGCACCGGGCCGAGCGCGGCGGCCGGCCGGGAGCTCCCGGACGCGACCCCTGACGGCGCAGCCTCCCAAAGCGGCTGCAGCTCCGTCAGCACGGCGTCGAGCGCGCGGAGCCGGGCCTCGGCGTAGTAGAGGTCGAGCCAGGCCAGCGCCGCATCGGTGCGGACCTCGCGCGCGGTCATCCGCCGCCCGGCCTGGGCGGAGGCCACCTCGGCGCGCGCCCCGGCGATTTCCGCCCGTCGCCGCGCGCCGTTCGGGATCTCCTGCATCACCCCGACGGTGGCCATGGTCATCTGGTCGGCGCCGAAGCGGCCCGCCATCGGCCCTGAGACCGGATAGTTCTCGACCCCCAGTTTCAGCTGAGGATCCGGGAGCCGCCCGGCTGCGGGCGCACTGCGGCGCGCCGCTTCGGTCTTGAGGTCCGCGGCGGCCAGGGCGGGCGCGCTCGCCAGGGCTTTCGCCAAGGCCTCGTCATAGGTGAGGGGTCCGGCCAGGGCCGGAGTCGCGATTGCGGCGCCGGCAAGGACCGCCGGCCACCATCGGTGAGCTGACATCGCTCTGATCTCCACAGAAGAGCGCACACGCGCCCGCAACGGCTCGCGAGGCGCGAGCCGGCTCTAGGGGATCAGGCGGACTTCGGAGGTCGGAGGTCTCGGTCCGGGGGCCTCGACGGGGTGTCGGGCGAATTGGTCCAGCGCGCCATGGCGCGTGTCGGCGACATGGGCGTGAAGGCGACACCGACCGGGATGGGGGCCACGACCGGCGCGGCCTGGCAAAGGACCGTCTGCTGGCAGGGGGCCTTGCCCGGCTGGTCCGCCGGCGCCTTCGCGCCCTGGTCTGTCACGGGGGCGGCGCTGTCCGGCAGCATCATCGGGCAATCCGGCGGGCAGGGGTCGCACACCGCCTCTTGGGCCACGGACGGTCCCCCGGCGATGGCCAGAAGCATCGCCGCGACAAGCGCAAGGAGGGCGGACCAGTGACGCAGGGGCGGTGCCTTTCGCCTGACAGGATGCGGCCGCGCTGCTGCAGGAGCAAGCCGGTTCATCGTCGTCACATCGCCGCCGGCGGCGCGAGCGTCCCGAACCAGGCGACCAGCGCCAGTACGGCGAGGCCGACGGCGGTCTCGATGACGACGCTGCGGCGCAGGGCGGCGACCGCGGCCCGTTCCCCGTCCTGTCCGCCAAGGCCGCGGCCGAGCGCCGGCGTCAGCTGGAAGCGGTTGGCCGCCGCGAGCGCGAGCATGCCGACGAACAGGATGAGTTTAAGCGACAGGAGCCGGCCGTACGGCGTCGTCCAGAGCCCGTCCAGGTGGCCGAGGCCGATGAGGAACCAGCCGTTGATGGCGCCCGTGACCACGAGCACGGCCACAAGCGCCGTTCCGACGCCAGAGAAGCCATGAAGGGCCCGGTGCAGCGCCGCGCTCGCCTCCGGCGTGGCGGCTCCCGCCCTCAGCAGCAACAGGAAGGCGACCAGGGCGCCCACCCAAACCGCCGCCGCCCAGCCGTGCAGGATGTCCGACACGAGATGGACCGGACCGCCGGGGCCCTCGGTGGCGGCGCCATGGCCCATCCAGGCGAAGCTGGCCGTCGCCACCGCGCCAAGCGCTGCGCCCAGCGCCCAACTCGTGCGCGACGGTTTGACGGAGAGCGCCAGGATGACGGACAGCCCGGCCAGGGCGGCGCGCAATACGGCCGCCTTACCGAGGTCCATGCCCGTCACGACCGCCCTCAGCGTCTCGACCTTGAGTCCCTCGCTCAGCGATCCGCTCAGGACGCTGGCCTGGCCTGGCACCGACAGCAGCGCGGCGACGGCGAGCAGCGCGCCCGCCGCCGCAAGCAGCTTGCGCGCCCACGGCGTCTCGGTAGCCGATCCAGGGCCTGACCTTGGGAGCGCGTAGACGAAGAAGAGCGATGATCCCATGAGGACCATCGCTCCCGCATACTGCATGAGCCTGAGGACGACGACCGCAGGCTCCAGCACGTCAGCCGACCTTGAAGGCCACTTCGCCGTTCATCTTGTGCCCGTCGGCCGAAGCGGCGCTCCAGACAACCTTGTAGGCGCCAGCGGTCAGGGCCGCCGTCGGCGTGCCGGTGATGCTCTTGCCGTCCTTGGAGACGGTCGTCTTCACGGCCACCTTCATGCCGCCGTGCTCCGGCATCACCAGGTCGAACTTTGAGAACGCCGGCACCAGCTTCTCGTTGAACGTCAGGGTGATCGTCTTCGGCGCCGCCGTGACCGTGGCGTTCGCCGCCGGGTTGGAGCTCACCAGGTGGGCGTGGGCCCAGGCGGGGCTGGTGGCGAGCAGGGCGGCCGATCCGATCAGGCCAGCCAGGCCGAATAGCTTGTGGTTCATGTGGGTCTCCCGACGACGTCTTACACAAGGGACTACGCGGCTCTGAGCCGTCGCCCCTCATCCTACGGCGCTCACCTGCATGGCGGCTGAACGTCGCCTATCGCCCGCGCCTGGTGTCCTGGCCCCGCCTCGGCCGCGAGAGGTCGCGGCTCCGGAGCTTTCGCGCGGACGTGCAGGCCGACGGTAGCGGCCGCGCAAAGTATACTATAGGGGAGTACCCTATGGCTCACCTCGCCAATGCCGCCGCCTTGACCGCCCGGGTCCGCCGCATCGCCGGCCAGCTCGCCTCCGTCGAGCGTGCGCTGACGGACGCCACCGATTGCGCCGACGTCCTGCAGCAGGTCGCCGCCGTGCGCGGGGCCGTGAACGGCCTCATGGACGAAATCCTCGAGGCCCACCTGCGTGAGCACGTGGCCGCGCCCGAGCTGGAAGCGGACGCCCGCCAGCAGGGCGCCGACGAGCTGATCGCCGCCATCCGCCGCTACGCGAAGTAAGGCCGCTCATGACCTTCGACGACGACCTCGACGCCCTGACCCACGAGCATGTCTTCCTGGGCGGCGGCCACGACGACAATGCGCGGCGCACCTTGTGGGTGGTGGGCCTGACGGCTGTGATGATGGTCGGCGAGATCGTCGCCGGCACGATCTTCAACTCGATGGCGCTGCTCGCCGACGGCTTCCACATGGCCACCCACGCCGGCGCGCTCGCCGTGGCGGCGGCGGCCTACGCCTTCGCCAAGCGCCATGCGCGCTCGGGTCGCTACACCTTCGGCACTGGCAAGGTCGGTGACCTGGCGGGCTTCGCCTCCGCCCTGGTGCTGGGGGTTGTGGCGCTCGGCATCGCTTGGGAATCCGTCCTGCGGCTGCTGGCGCCCCAGTCGGTCGCCTTCGGCCAGGCCACCGTCGTGGCGGTGATCGGCCTTGGGGTGAACCTGGTGAGCGCGTTCCTGCTGGGCGGCGGCCACGCGCATGGTCACGGGCATCATCACTACGGTCATGAACACCACGACCACCACAATCATGATCATGACCATGACCACGATCATCATCAGACAGCGCAGGCCGAACACGCCGGAGGGCGCCGTCACCAGGACAACAACCTGCGCGCCGCCTTCGTGCACGTCCTGGCCGACGCCCTGACCTCCGTGCTGGCCATCGCCGCGCTTCTGGCCGGTCGCTTCCTCGGCTGGACGTGGCTGGATCCGGTGATGGGGCTGGTAGGCGCCGCGGTGATCGCCACCTGGTCGTGGAGCCTGATGCGGGACACCTCCGCCGTGCTGCTCGACGCCACCGACGACCACCTGGAAGCGGAGGTCCGCGAGGAGGTCGAGGGCCCCGGGGATGCGAGCATCACCGACCTCCACGTCTGGCGTCTCGGTCCGGGCTCCCACGGCGCGATCGTCAGCTATGTGGGTGAGGCTTCGCCTGAGACGGTCCGCACCCGTCTGTCCCACGTGCACGAGCTGAAGCACGTGACGGTCGAAGTCTTCTCATCGCGCACGGCTCGCGTTTGATCCGGTCGGCATAGGGGGAACGCCTTCCCCTACGGCCGAGCCCCAGGTCTCGTCCGACCCCTTCGAGCGGGGGCTCCGCCCCCCAGGCTGTGCTAAAAGTCGCAGCCGCTACGACCGTATCGCAGCCGCTCAAGCGGCGCGGAGCGCCTCGATCAGCGGACAGCCTGGATCCTGCCCGGCGTCGCAAGCCCGCACCGAGTCGGCCAGCACTCGCTCCATTCGCTTCAGGTCGGCGATGCGCGCGCGCACGTCTTTCAGATGCGATTCGGCGAGGTTGCGCACCTCGGTGCAGGACGCGTGCCCGCCGCCTGCAAGGCCCAGCAGGGCGCGCACCTCGTCCAGCGTGAAGCCCAGCTCGCGGGCCCGGCGCACGAAGCCGAGGCGGCCCACGTCGTCCGCGTCATAGCTCCGGTAGCGGCCCCGCCGGGGCGGCGCGGGCATCAGGCCGATCCGCTCGTAGTAGCGGATCGTCTCGATGTTGCAGCCCGTGCGCCGGGACAGTTCGCCAATCGGGATCGCGGTATCCGCCATGCTGTTCTGCGCCTCTCAATTTTGGGCTTGAGTCTGTAGTCGCTACAGA
>JAIXTR010000276.1 GCA_027483845.1 Caulobacteraceae bacterium
AACTGGCCGGGCTGGTCGGCATAGATCGGCACGATGACCGCCTTGTTGGCGATCAGGAAGTTCATGTGGCTGGCCGGGACCGGCCGCTTGTCCTCGCCCTCGATCCAGCCGGGGGAGGGGATGCGCACCACCTTCAGCTTGCGGCCCTCGGCGTCGGTCATCTCGGCCAGGCGCTTGGCGGCGTCGTCGAAGGCTGGCGCGTTGGGGTCGCCGCGGCCCCAGGCCACGGGGATCGCCACCGTCGCCGGCGCCACGAAACGCGCCAGGTTGTCCACGTGGCCATCGGTGTGGTCGTTGACCAGGCCCTCGCCCAGCCACAGCAGCTTCTTCGCCCCCAGCGCCTTGCCCAGCGCCGCGGCGGCGATCTCGTCGGTCCAGCCCGGATTGCGGTTGCGGTTCAGCAGGCACTGGCCGGTGGTCAGAACCGTGCCCGCGCCGTCGTGGTCCACGGCGCCGCCCTCGAGGATGAAGTCGTTGGCGACCAGCTCGGCGCCGGCGGCCTGGGCGATCTGAGCGGCGACCGTGTCGTCGTGCTCCAGCTCGTACTTCCCGCCCCAGCCGTTGAACCGGAACCCGTGCGCGCGGCCGCCGGCGAAGATCGGGCCGGTGTCGCGCAGCCAGATGTCGCCGAACGCGCCCGGCACGATCTCGATATTGGCCACGTCGCCCAGCATCTCGCGGGCGGCGGCCTCGCCGTCGGGATGGCCGGTCATCAGCTTCACGGTCTCGCCGCCCGGACCCGCCAGGGCGCGCGCCAGCGCCGCCACCTCGGCCTGGGCCGCGGGCAGGTTCTCCTCCCACAGCTCCGCATGGCTGGGGAAACCGACCCACATCGCCTTGTGGGGCGCCCATTCCGCGGGAACGACGAAGCTCATCAGACCAGGACCCTCCAAAGCCGCGCGCAGATGGCCCCCAGGGACCCCCGCGTCAAGCATTCCACAAATGAAAAGGGCGACCGCATCGCTGCGGCCGCCCCCTCCGAAGTCCGTTCCCGGACCTGCGCGTCTTAGTATTCGACGTGCAGGGTCAGGATGAAGGTGCGGCGGTAGCCCGGTTGGGCCACGGCGGTGCCGGACAGGTTGGTCGAGATGTCGCCGAGGTAGCGCTCGTCGAACAGGTTGCGGACGTTGCCCTGAAGGTAGGTGTTCTTCAGGCCGAAGGAGTCCAGCTTCACCCGCGCGTCGAGGTCCCACAGCGTGTAGCCGTTGAACTTCTCGGTGTTGGTCAGGTTCGTGTAGCGGTCGCCGACGAACTTGCCCTGGACGCCCAGGCTCAGCTGCTCGATCGGATCCCACTGGGCGCGCACGCCGCCTTGGAATTCCGGCGTTTCGTAGAGGCGCTTGCCCTTGGTCGCGAGAACCTGGCCAGCCGACGTACCGCGGATGTCGTTCTGGATCTCGGTGTCGATGTAGGCCGCCGAGACGTACAGCGACAGCTCGTCCGAGGGCTTGAAGCCGAATTGGCCGTCGATGCCCATCAGATCCACGTCGCCGACGTTGGCCGAGAACGCGATGCCGGCGGCTTCGTCGAAGACCCGCTCGATGCGGTTCTTGAACTTGTTCTGCCAGAGGGCGACCGAGGCGACGAAGGGACCGTTCTGATAGCGAACGCCGAGGTCGTACGAGGTGGCCTTTTCCGGGCCGGGATCGACGTCGTCGCGGTCGTAGAGGTCGTCGGTCCGCGGCGCCGAGAGCGTTTCGGCGTAGCTGCCGAAGACGGTGATGCTCTCGTTGAAGTCGTAGCTGATGCCCACGTTCGGCAGGATGTCGTCATACTTGCGCGTGAACTGGCGGGGACGTGCGTAGCGGTTTGTCGCGCTCGGGTGCAGCGCCGAGACCGGGAAGGTCACGTACGGGTTGCCCGTGCCGTCGTTGGTGCCGGGAACCACCGTGCCGGTCTGCGTGGTGCAGTAGGCGTTGAAGGTGTCGCGCTGGTAGCAGAAGTTGTTCAGTTCGCGCTTGAAGAACGGGGCGCGCACGCCGGCGTTGATCAGCAGGCGATCTTCCAGGAACTTGCCGCGGTATTCGAAGGCGACCTGGTTGAGCGTCGCGACCGAGAGGCGGTCGCGGCGGCGCAGGTTCGTGCCATCGGGCAGGGCCACCTGGCGGCCTTCGCCATCCTTGCCGCCGAAGACGTTCTCGACGGTGCCGTCCTGCTCGATGTAGCCGGCGTCGCCGGTCTGACGGTGCTTCGCCCGGTCGAAGGTGTAGGCGATCCGGACGTTCTGGTTGTCGGCGAACTTCCAGATCAGCGACGAGGTCAAGTTGTAGCGGCGGGTGTTCGTCGTGTTCGGACGATACAGGTAGACGCTGTCCAGGATGTCGCCGTCGCCGTTCAGATCGACGCCGAGGGCGGTCGAGTTGCCGCGCAGCTGGGCGTCAGTTTCCGAGAACGCCTGCACGCCGCCGCCGTTGGCCAGGGTGTACTGGAACGCCGGGTCGACCGTCAGGGTCAGCGTGTCACCGAGGTTCCAGCTGGACAGGCCGCGGATGTTGCCGGTGTTCGAGGGGTTGATGTTGAAGTCGTAGTAGCTGGTCGGGCAGTTCGTCGCGCTCTCGCTCTGCGCGCCCGCGCCCGGCGTCGGACGCACGCACGAGATGGGCGACACAAGGCTTTCCGGCGTGTTGGTCGCCGTGCGGCCGCGACGCTGGAACTGCGCCAGGCTGATGCGGTTGATGAAGTTGTTGCGGTTCTCGTTGTACGTCGCCATCAGGCTGGCCTGGCCGATATCGCCAAAGTCCTGATCGATGCGGGCGTTGTACTGAACCTTGTCGATTTCACCGTTGGGCTTGGTCGACGAGTAGTGCGGCTTGAACAGGTCGTTGCTGGTCTTCAGGACCGAGAACCAGGCCTTGGTGCCGAACGGGCCGATCGCGCCGGTCTCGAGGGTGCCGTAGTAGCGCTGGAAGTTGTTGCTGCCGTAGCCGACCTCGGCGCGGACGCCGAACTCTTCCGAGGCGCGCTTGGTGATGTAGTTGATCGTGCCACCCGCGGCGGCCGCGGTCGGGCTGTCGACGTCGGTCGTGCCCAGGTTCACCGTCACGCGCGACACCAGGTCGGATTCGAGCTGCTGGTTCGAGTAGATGGCGTAGTTGCCGCTGTCGTTCAGCGGCAGGCCGTCCTGCAGCAGGGCGATGCGCTGGCCGTCGAAGCCGCGGATCGTCACGTCGCCGCCGGCCGAGCCGTAGGCGTCGTTGTTGGTGAAGTTGACGCCGGGAATCAGGTTGATCGTGTCCAGGACCGATTGGCCCGGAGCCTGGCGGCTGATGAACTCTTCGGTGATCGAGGCGCGGGACTTGGGTTCGCGTTCGACGACGATGGCGCCATCGAGGTTCTTCGGACCGGTGGAGCCGGTGACGACCAGCTCTTCGACGATCGCCGTACCGGAGGATTGCGCGAGCGCCTGGCCCGACAGCAGCAGCCCGGTGGCAAGCGCCGTGCTCGCGCAAAGCGCGCGGCTCAGTTTGATATTCATGTAGTAGACCCCTTCCACAGACCCAATCCCTGAGAGCCCCCTCGGCGCCCCCTGAGTCTTCGTGGCCCCTATAGCGCCAAAAATCAGGTAGTTGGTGACTGT
>JAIXTR010000235.1 GCA_027483845.1 Caulobacteraceae bacterium
AGGCCGGCCATGATCGCCTGGGTGACGCTGGTCTTGCCGACCGAGCCGGTCACCGCGCCGCGCCTGGCTCCGACCGCACGCTCGCGGGCCGCGACGCCCAGCTGCTCCAAGGCCGCGAGGGTGTCGGCCGTCTTCACGAACGGCGCGTCGACGCCTTGCGAAACCAGCGCGCCCGCGGCGCCGGCCGCCATCGCCTGGGCCACGAACTCATGGCCGTCGCGGACGCCGGCCAGCGCCACGAACAGGTCGCCTGGCTCCAGGCTGCGGGTGTCGATGGAGACTCCGGTGGCGGTGAACTCACCGCCTTCCGCCCCGCCCGTCGCCCTCGCAATGTCCGCTGAGGTCCAGAGCGGGTCAGCCATGTACAAGCTCCAGCGCTTTGGCGGTCTCCGCCACATCGTCGAAGGGATGAACAACGCCGCCGACGATCTGGCCCTGCTCGTGACCCGTGCCGGCGACCACCAGGATATCGCCGTCCTGCATCATCGCCGCGGCCGCACGGATCGCCTCGCGGCGGTCGCCGATTTCTTTCGCGCCCTGGGCTCCCGCCAGGATATCGGCGCGGATCGCGGCCGGGACCTCGGACCGCGGGTTGTCGTCCGTGACGATGGCGACATCGGCCAAGCGCGTCGCGATCTCGCCCATCAGGGGCCGCTTGCCCTTGTCGCGGTCGCCGCCGGCGCCGAAGACGACGATCAGCTTGCCGCGCACGTGGGGCCGGAGCGCGGTCAGCACTGTCTCCATGCCATCCGGCGTATGGGCGTAATCGACATAGGCTTCGCCTCGCGCGACGCCGGCGCCGACCCGCTGCAACCGTCCCGGCGCGCCGGTCAGGCGCTCGAGGCCCGCGAAGGCCTCTTCCAGGCTCATGCCCGCCGCTCGGCAGAGGCCCGCGGCCACCAGAGCGTTCGAGGCTTGGAACGCGCCGGCCAGCGGCAGGCGCACCTCCCAGATCTTGCTGTCGGCGCGGATCGACAGGCGCTGGCCCTCAGGCAGCAGCTCGCGGCTCAGCAGCTTCATCGCCTGACCCGTCTCGCCGACGCTCGCGACCCGCTGGCCGGACACCACCGACGCGGCGGCGAAAAAGGGGAAGGCTTCGTTGTCGGCGTTCAGCACCGCGGTCGCCCCGCGCGGCATCAGCTGTTCGAACAGCCGAAGCTTCGCCTTCATGTAGGCGTCCATGGTGTGGTGGTAGTCCAGGTGGTCCTGGGTGAGATTGAGGAAGCCCGCCGCCGACAGCCGCACGCCATCCAGGCGCCGCTGGTCGATGCCGTGCGACGACGCTTCCATGGCGAAGTGCGTCACGCCCAGCTGCGAAATCCGCATCAGCAGTTCGGCGACGTCTCCGGCGTCGGGGGTCGTGAGGCCCGGCGGCGTCACCTGCAGGTCCGCCTCGCCCGGTCGCGACACCGTGACGCCCAGGGTGCCCATGCTGGCGGAGACGTGGCCAGCGCCGGCGAACATCTGGCGGCAGAAGTTGGCGACCGAGGTCTTGCCGTTGGTGCCGGTCACAGCCACGCAGGTCTGCGGCTGCCGGCCCCAGAAGTTGGCGGCGGCCAAGGCGTAACCGCGGCGCGGATCGCGGCAGACGACCGTGGGAACGGACAGGTTCAGATCCTGGTCGGCGATAATCGCCGCGGCGCCCGCCTCAACCGCCTTGGCCGCGAAGGCCGCGCCATCGGCGTGCGACCCCGGCAGGGCCGCGAACAGGAAGCCCGGCTTCACCTTGCGGCTGTCAGCCGTGACGCCCGTGATCTCGGGATCGACCCCGACGTGACGCTTCACCAGCTGGGTCAGGCGCGCGGTCATTGCCCGTTGCCCATCTCTTCGGCCGTGGGCTGTTCGACGGGGATGGCCTGACCGATGTCGGCGCGACGATGCACGCCCAGGAACGGCGCGATGCGTTCGATCACCCGCCCGGCGGCCGGCGCGGCGACCCAGCCGCCGGTCGAGTAGCCGGCGCTGCGGGCCGAGGCGTGCGGCTCGTCCAGCAGGATGAGCACGAAGTAGCGCTTGGTGTCCGCCCCGCCGGTCGTGGGGAAGACCGCCGCGAAGGAGGAGACCTGCTTCGAGTGACTATAGCCGCGGATCGCCGGATCGTACTTCTCGCCGGTGCCGGTCTTGCCGCCCACCGACAGGCCCGCGATGTTCGCCGACTTGCCGCTGCCGCCGGTGACGTTGGCGCGCATGATCGACAGCATCTGCAGCGAGGTGCGCTCGGACATCACCCGCGGCCCGTCCACCTTCGCGCCCGGCTCCAGCTTGTGGATCGTCAGCGGGATCAGCTTGCCGCCGTTCAGGATCGCGCCCATGGCGCGGGCGACCGCCAGCGGGCTGACGTTGATCCCGTGGCCGAACGAGGTGGAGGCCACCGCGTCCTCGTTCCACACCTTGGGGGTCAGCGGCCGGGCGCTCTCGATCAGCTCGACCTTGGCCGGCGTGGTCAGCCCCAGCGCCTTGAAGTAGGCGCCGGTGCGCTGCGGTCCGACGGCTTCCGCCAGCTTGGCGGTGCCGATGTTGGACGAGTGCTGGAACACCTCGACCAAGGTCAGGATCTTGCGGGCCGCGTGGTAGTCCGTGATCGTCCGGTAGCCCAGCTTGTAGGGGTTGCGGGCGTCGAAGGTGCTCTCGGGCGTGGCCACCCCGGCGTCCAGGCCGATGGCGACGGTGAACGCCTTGAAGGTCGATCCCATCTCATAGACCGTCGCCGCGGCGCGGTTGGTCTGGGCGTAGACGCCCGCCTTGCCCGGCTTGTTGGGATCGAACGCCGGCCAGCTGGCCATGCCCAGGATCTCACCGGTGTTGACGTCGGTCACCAGGCCCACGGCGCCCTTGGGCGTGAACTCGGCTACGGCCTTGTAGAGCTCGTCTTCCAGCGCGCCCTGCACGCGCAGGTCGATGGAAAGCGGCACCGGGGTCCCCGCGCGCGCGGCGCTGCGGATGTCATCGTTGAACGCCGCCTCGGCGCCCGAGATGCCCTCGCCGCCAGCGTCGGAGAAGCCGACGATGTGCGCGGCCGACGTGCCCAGCGGGTACACTCGGCGCTGCTCGGGCTCGAAGCTGACGCCCGGCAGACCCAGCTCATGGACCTTGTTGCGTTCCTGCGGGGTCAGGGCGCCCAGCACGAAGATGCGACGGTTCCCGCGCAGCGCCCGCTCCAGCCGTTCGGGCTCAAGATCGGGCAGCGCGCGCAACAGACCCTTGCGCGTTTCGGCGGTATCCCAAATCTCGCGCGGATCGATATAAAGGCCGTAGTGCAGCAGATCGGCCGCCAGCAGCATGCCGTTGCGGTCCACAAGGTCCGCCCGCGAGGCGCCCAGCGACGCCAGCGCGCCGCCGCCCCGCGCATCCGAGAACAGCGCGGCCCGCATCGCGCCGACGCTCAAGGTCGCGAACGCCAGGGAAAACAGCGCCAGGACGAAGAAGATGCGCAGCCGGGTGTCGTCCTCGGCCTTGCCCGACGCCCGGGCCCGCTCGAAGGCGTGTTCAAGACCCCAGACCCGTTCGATGAGCCAGCGCGGCAGCCCCGAACGGCCGAAGCTGTTCTGACCCAGACTCATTGCGGCGCCTCGGGGGGCGCCGGGGCCTGCGCTTGGGCGACCCGCACGGGGTTGGCCTCGAACGGCGGCGGCGGCGGAACGCCGGGAATGCCAGTCGATCCATCGACAAGGGCGGCCACAGCCGACACGGCCTTGGCCTTCGCAGGCGGACCGGCGCGCGCCAGGTCGATGATCTGGTCGGGCGTGGCTTCACGATGGGCCGTGACCGGCTCCATCTTCAGGTAGGTCACCGAAAGTCGCTCGAGGCGGCCAGGCTGCTCCAGGTGCGCCACTTCGGCCTGCAAAAGCCGGATCCGGGCCTTCTCGACGGAGATCTGGCGTTCGATCGTGGCGATCTCGGCCCGCTCGCGGCCAGCCATGGTCTTGGCGAGATAGACGCCCAGGATGACAGCGACCAGCAGGCCGATGCCCACCAGGTCCAGCAGACGGAAACCCCGCACGCGGCGCGTGAACACGTTCATGCCGCCGTCCTCCATACCGGTGCGTCCGTCCGCACCGCCGCCCGCAGCTTGGCCGAGCGAGCCCGAGGATTGGCCTTCGTCTCCGCGTCCGACGGGCTCTGAGCGCCGTTGAAGAGCAGCCGGAAGCTGGGCTCGGCGCCCTTCTCGACCGGAGGCGCATGTCGCGACCCCGCCGGCGTCCGGCCGGCCCGGACGCTCAGGAAACTCTTCACGATTCGATCTTCGAGCGAATGGAACGTGACGACGCAGAGCCGCCCGCCAACCTTCAGGACGCGCTCGGCGGCCACAAGGCCGGCTTCGAGCTCGGACAGTTCTTCGTTCACGGCGATGCGCAGGCCCTGGAAGGTGCGCGTCGCCGGATGAATCTTGGCCCCGCGACGCCCGCCCAGCGCCTTCTCCACGAAGGCGGCCAGCTCGAGGGTGCGGGTGAACGGTTGTTCCTCGCGCCGGCGCACGATGGCGCGGGCGACGCGGCGGCTTTCGCGCTCCTCGCCATAGACGAAGATGATCCGCGCCAGCTCCTCCTGGTCGAGCGTGTTGACCAGGTCCGCGGCCGTCGGACCGTCGGCGCCCATGCGCATGTCCAGCGGCCCATCGTGCATGAACGAGAAGCCGCGGTCAGCCTCGTCGATCTGCATCGAGCTGACCCCGAGGTCGAGGGCCACGCCATCGGCGTGACCCTCGCCCAGCACCGCGTCCATCTCCGAGAATCGCGCCTCAACCAGGTTGAAGCGGTCGTCCGGAAATCCCGCGGCGAAACGACGGACCGTAGGGTCGCGGTCAAACGCCACGACCTTCGCTCCCGTCGCCAACAAAGCGCGGGTGTAGCCCCCCGCGCCGAACGTGCCGTCCACCACGACGTCGCCCGGCCCGACAGCCAGGTTCTCGACGACTTCGTTCAGCAGGACGGAAATGTGAGGGGCGCTCATGCCGCGCCTCCAAGCCGAGCCGCGCGCTGCTTGGCCCGCATGTCGGCCAGTCCAGTGCGGGCGCGCTCGCGGTCGGCGGCGCGCTGGGCCTTGTAGGCGTCCCGCTCCCAGATCTCGAAGCGGTCGCGCAGGCCGACCACGGCCACCCAGTCGGTGATCCCGTACTGCTCGCACAGGCTCTCCGGGAGCGTGATCCGGCCGGCGGTGTCGAATGAGAGCTTCTGCATTTCCCCGAACACATTCCGTTCGATGGAGTCGCGCAGTTCGTCACCGAATTCCAGCTCATCGGCCATCGATCCGTAGCGATCGAACAGAGCCTGACCACCGCCTTCGATGCAGTCGGAGCGGATCGAGGGAAACACGAAGACGCCGTCCGCCGGACCCGAGAGCGCGGCGCGGTAGTCCTGCGGCACAACAATGCGCCGCTTCGCGTCCAACTGCTTCTCGAAGGTCGAGAGAAACATCTCTCCGGAAGGCCCCCTGCCCTTCGCCGATCAGCCTGAGTGCGCGCCCCGACCCGCCACTCTGATCGACGAATTGCAATTGGGTTAACATGGGATCAGGTGGGTTTCAATGACACTCGCTGACTATTTGGGCGAAAACAAAGGTGTCGCTTGGTCGCAGGGTTAACAACAAGGACTTATGCACAGAACATACTTGGAACGAACAGTTAACGGCCGAGCTTTGACCTCCCGATCTGGCGATCCGGAGGGCCTGAAAGGGCCGGTGTCAGCCGATCCCATTGGGGAATGAGAAGATCAGACGGCCTATAAGCCGGGTTCTGTGCCGCCCCTCGAAAGGGACGCGACGGTCATTCCTCTGGACCGACCCTCGCGGGCCGGTTCTCGCGACCTACCCGGAGCCCTCGAGCCGGCGACGGCTCTACCCTCCTTAGCCGAAGCGTCGGAGGGCGCGGGATCCCTATTCGGTCTTGCTCCTGGCGGGGCTTGCCATGCGACCCCTGTCACCAGCGGCCCGGTGCGCTCTTACCGCACCCTTTCACCCTTCCCTCCGAGTCCGGACCGAAGTCCGGGGCGAAGGAGGTCTGCTCTCTGTGGCGCTATCCCTAGGGTTGCCCCCGGTGGGCGTTACCCACCGCCATGTCGTCGTGGAGCCCGGACTTTCCTCGACCTCCTTGCGGAGACCGCGACCGCCCGGCCGTCTGATCCGCGCGGAAACTGGTCGTCATGGCCGTCCAGGTCAAGCGCCCAGCCGCAACAGGGCGATCAGGCGCGCGCGCGTCTCGCCGTCGGCCATGCCGTCCACGCGCTCCGGCCGCCAGTGGCGCTGGAAAGCCCGCACCACCGCCGCGGTGTCCGCGTCGAACTGGCCGGACGGCGGAAGCTCGTAGCCCAGGCGGGTCAGGCCGGCCTGCAGGGCGAAGACGGCCGCGCCCTCTTCCCCCTCGCCGATCGGCGCGCCCGGCGCCGGCGGCGCCTCGGCCCACAGGCCATGCCCCGCCTCGGCCAGCCGCTTCCAGGGGAACAGCTCGCCCGGGTCTTCCTTGCGGGTCGGAGCGATGTCGGAATGGCCGACGATGTCGCGATCCTCGATGTCCCAGCGGGCCCGGATGTCCGCGGTCAGGGCCAGCACGGCCGCGACCTGGGCCTCCGGGAAGGCGCGGTAGCCGAACGCGTGGCCCGGATTGACGATCTCGATGCCGATGGAGTCGCCGTTGACGTTGCGCCGGCCCCGCCAGAACGACACCCCGGCGTGCCACGCCCGCCGCTCTTCCGGCACGAGGCGGAAGATGCGGCCGTCCTCCTCCACCACATAGTGCGCCGAGACCTTGGCCTCCGGATCGCGAAGACGGTCGATGGCCGCCTCGCCGCTGACCATCCCGGTATAGTGCAGGACCAGCAGGCTGGGCGGCGCCGTGCGGGCGTCGAAGTTGGGCGACGGGGCCTCGATCACATTCATTCGGCGCGGTTCCGCAAGGCGAGCAGCATCGCCATCAGCTGGTTGCCCCGCAAGGCGATGAT
>JAIXTR010000193.1 GCA_027483845.1 Caulobacteraceae bacterium
CCCGCACCCAAAGCCCTCTCATCACATTCCCACCACGCACACCCACAAACAGCCTCCCACCAGGGAGGCTTTTTGCGTTTCCGGCCCGAGGGCCGGATGGCCGTTTCTTACTACTCGGCAAGTCTAGCTGCGCCTTAGGCTCTCTCCATGAGCGACACGCACGCCCCCTTCGCCAATGATCACGCCGGCGCGGTGCTCCGTTCCGGCGCCGTGCTGGTTCGAGCGGCGGAGGATCGGTACAGGCAGGACACACAGCTATTTGGGGTCAGTCCCAACCGGGTGAAGGTTTCTGCTGCGGACACAGCCGGTCGCCTCTGCCTTTTCGAGTACGAAGGGCATGGCCGCGGCGGGCCGCCGCTACATATCCACGCGGCGCAGGACGAAATCTTCGTTGTCCTCCAGGGCGCCTACATGTTCGAGGTCGGCGGCCAACGACGCCGCCTGACCGCCGGCGACACCATCCTGGCGCCGCGGGGAGTGCCCCATGGCTTCTGTCAGCTTGAAGACCATGGCAGGCTGCTGTTCATGTACACCCCCGCCGGAGATCTTGAGGCCTTTTTCGAGGCGCATGCGCGGCTCGATACGAAGCCAGACTTTCCGGCCCGCGCACCGGATCTGTTCGCCAACCATGGCATGCAGGTCGTCGGGCCTCCTATTGGGGCGGAGCCGGCAGATGGATGACGTAGATGCTCTTCGAGGTCCGTCGCGCTAGCCCCGGCCTGCGCGGGGTGCTGCGCCAGCACCAGCTGATGCGGTTTCATTTCGAGTCGGGATCGGTCGTGCCGGCGAAGCCCTATTGGCCCCGGCCGGCCGCCGCTCTGGCCTTTTATCTGCGGGCCCCTGAGGTGGTCAGTGCGCCCGGGCAGGCGGGTGTGAAAAAGCCGCGGGCTGTCTTCATCGGTCAGCCCACCGTCGTCACGCTGCGGCAGGTGGGGCACGACTTCGCCGTCTATCAGATCGAGCTCCAGCCGGGCGTCCTGCATCGGCTGACCGGGTTATCGATGCAGGATCTGATGGATGGCTGGGTGGACGCCGAAGCGGTGCTCCCGGTGAGCTTTCGCGCCCTGATCCGCCGGCTCGAAGATCTTGCCGATGGCGACGCCGACACGATCATCGCGACGGCCGAGGCCTGGCTTTGGTCCCTCTGGTCGCGCGGCGCACGCGGCGACCATGCCGCTGACCTTGGGGCGAGATGGCTGATCGCCAATCCCGGCTTGAGCGTCGACAGCTTGGCCGAGCGCCTCGCCCTTAGCGCACGGCAGTTGCGGCGGGCGTTCATTCACCGGATCGGCGGCTCGCCGAAGCTCCTGGCGCGTGTGGCCCGGTTCGACACGCTCGTCCGAATCAAAAACCGCGCGCCCCATGTGGACTGGCTGACTGCGGCCCTCGATGCCGGCTACTACGATCACCAACATCTGCGGCGCGACTTCCTCCAGTTCACCCAGACTAGTCCGACCGAATTCATGGCGCTGGAACGGACGGCGCCCGAGCGCAGCTTTGGTCTGCGGGAAACCTGATCTGTCGGCGCCGCCAATCGGGCCGGATGTCCGATTTTTCCTATTCCGTCAGCGCGGCCTGACCGTAAGCCCGATCGATCATCTCGAAGGGGTTCAGATATGTCCATGAAGCTTTTGGGTGGCGTGGCCGCCCTGCTACTCGCCGCCGCGCCGGCTCACGCCGTCCTCATCGACAAGACCTATACGTTGACTGGGACGCGCTTTGGGCAGCCGGCTCCCGTCGATCCAGCGATGCTGACCTTTTCGGTCCGGTTCGACACGACCGAAGCCGACCTTCTGACGCCGCGCCCTCTCACGGTGCGCAGTTACAATCTGCCCATCCAGAACGGATTATTCTTTCACTACATCAAGGCGAGTGACCAACTTTACATCTGTTCCGCCTATATTGTTGTAGGGTTGTGCGACACCTCGACCAATTTTGTCCACGCCAACGCGATCTGGACGCTCTACAATTTCTCGACGGGCAATGTGGCGCGTTTCGATGGGATCGTCGGGTACTTCTACAACGATCAGAAGTACTACGAGTCCAACTCGATGCGCGTTCGCGATGACGGCGTTTCCGGCATAGCAACGGGCGCCGTGCCGGAGCCAGCGTCCTGGGCGCTGATGATCCTAGGCTTCGGTGGCGTCGGCGCCGCTCTGCGCCGTCGGACGAAGCCTGTGGCGGTGGCCTGAGGTCAACCCGTCAGGCGCTCGCCGGCGCCTTGGCCAGGGTCGCGAGGCCGTCGAACATGCGGTTCAGGTTGACCACATTGTCGCGACGGGCCTCGGGCCAGGGCGTGGCGCGCAGCATCTCGCGCGTGAGATAGTAGCCGCCCCCGTCGGCGCGAGCGACCCAGCCGCGGCTGGCAAGCTCGGCCAGATGGCGCCGCGCCGTTTCGCGGGGCAGGGCCGCGCGGGCGGCCAGGGCGACGATCGACGCCGGCCGACGAAGCTCGTCGCGCATCAGATCCTCCGTCTCTGACAGTTCGGTATAGGTGTCGTCGAGGTGCTCGGTCGTGGTCCGGATCACATGGATCAGGAGCACGCCCATCGTCGGATCCTCGATGTGCGCCCCCATCGTCTCCAGCTGCCGCAGCACGTACTCGACGACCAGCCGCGCCACGGCGCGCGGGTGAGGCGACGGCTGATCGAACGCCATCGCCGTCCGGAGCAGACCAAGGTCCCGAAGGGCGATCGATAGGCCGCGGACCTTCTGGTTGATGCTGAAGACGGCCGCCTGCTCGCGCGCCGAGACGAGACTTGCGACGGGGATCACCAGCCCGCGTGAAGCCGTGTCGCAGGCGCCCTGCCGGCGAAGCGCACCGGTGCGGCGCCGGATCGTCTCAAACGGTTGGCCCAGACTGGCGGCCAGCGCATTGGCGCTGATTGGACGCAGGCGCTGGGCGTCCGGGACATCGTCGTAGCTGGCGAAGTGGAGCGAGCCGTCCGGCGTTCGGTCGAGATGCCCCAGGTTCGCCTGTGCGATCGTCATCAAGATGAGGCCGTCCAGCAGGTCGCGGCCGTCGCATACGATGCGCAGGACGTCGAGGAAGAACGCCATGCCCAGGCGGCCCGCCACACGGATCGTGACGGTGTCAGGGAGCGGCATGATGGTGGATCGAGTCATCTGCGCTCAGCCATACCATCCACCGTCTCCTTGGGCCGTCGATCTCGATCCGTTCTGGAACCCAAAATGGGGAGTCATCGATTGGAAGAGCTTGTGAGCGCTGCGCTAGAGCGTGGCGCCTACAGATGAAGCTGCCGCGACGGGCCCGGGGCCCCCCGTGGGACGACGCGATTCGAGTCTGGCGCGGGCGCGTCCGCTGGCGAGTACGAGCGTTGAGACAGAGTGCTGACCGGACCTATCGAAGCCTGCGCGGGCTTGAGAAGACCGCGTCGACCAGCCGTGTCCTGAACCTGGCGGCGCTGGCGGCGCGCAACGTCGGCAATTTCGAGCATCAGCAGAGTCCGTTCTTCGCCGCCACCAGTCTCAACGGCGCGGTGATCGTCCGCCACCGGTTGCGGGACCAGGAGCGCGAGGCCTTCGACCGGGTGCGTTTCACGGCCACCAAGCTGATCGTGCCGTTCGAACGCTCGGATCTTGGTCTGGGCGGCCATTCGCTGTTCGTCGCCGAGCGCGGATGGCTGGATGCGCTCGAGGAACTCCGTGGCGAGGCGCCGGATCTGGCGCGCGACATCGCCGTGCTGGAAGCCATCGACGAGCTCCCGTCCCTCGACCCGTTCCTGCTGCGCGAGCACATGAAGCGCCGCGGCTTTCACATCAGTCCCAGCCACTTCGAAATCTCGGCGCCGGACCTGGCCAAGATGCAGCGGTTCGTCGGGGCCGAGATCGCGAAGTTGATCGAGCTGGCATACCGGGAGACCGATGGGCAGGAAGACAATATCGCCCGCCTGGTCGAAGCCCTGCTGTCGGCCAAGACCGACGATCGCCTCGAACCCCTGCGTGTCACCCTGCGGCTCGAGCGGGAGCACTACCGGGAAGGCATCTTCGCCTGGAAAGGCTTCCTCTATTACAAGTGGGTGTTGAACACGCTCTGGGGGAACCTGCGCGACGTGTTCAACGAACTGGGCCGGGTTCGCGTGGTCGGCCCGATCGATGCCGAGACTTCATCGGAGCTGGAAATCCTGAAGAACCGGCTGCGCCAGAAGATGGAGCGGCAGGTCAAGGCGGTGTTGAAGCACCTGAACGTCTACGACGAGGTGTTTCAGCAGCTCACCGTCGAGGGCAATGCCCTGGCTTTCCGCGATTTTCTGCTGAAGTCACCGGAGATGTTCCTGTCGCTCGGCGACGGCTGCGGCCTTGTCAGCCACATCGCCACCTACTGGCGCTACCAGTTCCCGCGGGCCAAGCCGCTGGCCGCCAACATCGTTCAGCTGATGGACACGCTGCAGGACTTCGAACTCAGCCTGGGGGCCAGTGTCGACGCGGCCGACGAGCCCGCGCCTGAACCGCCGCCGTGGAGCCGCTCACACGCCTGCGTGTGAGGGAGCTTCACGCTCGACGGGGGCAGGGTCCTGCGCGTCGGGATCGCGTCCCTGGCTGCGGTCCAACGACCGCATGATCGGCGTCACCGTCAGCCCGTGCAGCAGGATCGAGATCAGGATGACC
>JAIXTR010000556.1 GCA_027483845.1 Caulobacteraceae bacterium
CTGACAGCGCCTGTCGTCGATATCCGCAACCTGCGACCAGGCGATCGGGTCGGCTACGGGTCCGCGTTCACCGCGCCCGCCCCGACCCGGGTGGCCGTGGTGGGGGCCGGCTATGCGGACGGCGTCATCCGCGCCGCCATGGGTCACGGCTATGCGTGGGCCGCCGGCGCGCGGCGCCCGTTACTGGCGGTGAACATGGACCTTCTGGTCATCGACATCGGCGACGCGACAATCGGGGTCGGCGAGCACGTCGAACTGCTGGGCGAAAACGTCCCGATCGACGACTTGGCTGCCGCCGCCGGCACGGTGGCGCACGAGGTGCTGGTCCGTCTCGGCGCGCGGGCCGAGCGCATCTATCTCGGCGCGTAGGACGCGGAGAGCGGCCCACCGACCTCGGCCGCCTTGGCGGTGATCGCCCCCCGCACGAGGCCCAGCCCGAGGATCACGATCAGGATCGCCGCGAAGGCCGTAAGCCGGCGGTCCTCCGGCACGCGCATCAGCGTCGGCAAACCGAGATAGAGCGCATAGAGGCTGTACAGCCCCGCCAGGATGCCCACGGGGATCGCCAGGCTGGGGTAGATTCCCGAGAGCCCGCCGACCCAGCTCGCGGTCGCCGCGTGGACCACGAGGTTCACCGCCGCGCGGCGATCCCGCACCCCGCCGAATGCCGGAGCCATGCGGTCGACGACGACCGCCAGCACAACGACCGCAGCGATGGTGAGCACGAGATTGGCCGCAGCGCCGAGGATCAGCCCCACCACACTCATGTGGACGCCGATGTTGGCGATGTTGAAGCCGAACACCAGGACGCCGACGACCTCGCAGGCCGCCTGCACCGAAGCCAGCGGCACGGCGTAGCGCAGGATGAGCTGCCGCGGCTCGACCGGCGCCCGGGCGATCAGCGCCCAGGTCGCGCGGGGCCGAAACAGCAGCCCCAGGAGGCGCGAGGGTCCTCCTGGCGGCCGGGCCGCGGCCTGCATCCCACGATCATCTGTCACGGCGCCGGACCTAGCCGGCCTTGGCGAGCCCTTCCAGCCGCTTCTGATCGACGGCGCCCACGGCGGCCTTGAGGTCCTCCATGGTCACGCCATCGCCTTCGGCCGCGACCATGAACCGGTCACCGACCAGCACGCTGTACTCACCGTGACGCGCCTGGCGGTCGTAGCTCTCCTGGGTCATCCGGCCGCCGACCATGCCGACCTTCTCGTAGCCGGTCGCCGTCTCCTTGGAGGATTTCACATTGAAGGCGCTGGCCATGCCGGCCAGGGCGCCGGCCGCCCCGAGATCCGTCACCTGCAGGCGCAGGCTAGCCTCGCCCTTCGTGTAGCGCCCCTCGGCCTGCGAGCCCTGGATGCCGGCCGCCCCGCCGCTGGAGGCGCTCAATTCTTCCCGCGCGAAGCCCGCGATGGCCGCCGGCAGATAGGCCTTCAACGCCTCGGGGTTGGTGGCGACCATCTCGCCGCTGTCGGCCCGCTTGGCCGCCGCCTCCATGGCCTTCGAGGCCGCCTCGAGCTTGGCCAGATCCATCTCCCCGCCACCAGGGACCTTCACCGTGCCAGAGACCGAGCCGATGGCGCCGGGCGGCGTCAGACCCCGACCCAGACTCGCGATGCCGCTGGTCGCCAAGGCGATGATCACACCGACGACGATGGCTACGATCACGACGACGGCGGTGTAGGGCGCCGCCCGGTCCTCCGGCGTTTTCATCAGCCGGGGCAGGCCTTTGAAGAGCAGGAAGAGGCTGTAAAGCGCGCCGAGAAGACCGAGCACTCCAAGCGCCGGCACAAGAGAGAACACCCCAGCGACCCATGACGCGGTCGAGGCGTAGGCCGCCACTTTGAACGCCTGGGTCCGGTCCTTCACGCCGCCGAAACTTGGCGCCAGGCCCTCGATGATCAGCGCCATGACGTAGCACATCGCCAGGGTCAGCCCGAACTGCACGACCGCCTGCGCCACGGCCCAGACGGGCGACGGGCGGAAGGTGATGCCGAAGCCTCCGATCCCGAAGACCAGCATGCCGATCAGCCCGCAGACCGCGGGAATCGCCGCCAGGGGGATCACATAGCTTCTGTAGAGGCCGCCGATCGTCGCCGGCTCTCCATCGATGACAGCCCAGGTCTCTTCGGGCTTCAGAAGGATCGCCTTCACCCGCGCCACCAGACCGGCGGTCGCCGCTCCCGGTTCAATCACGCTCATTGTCGTCCAGCCCTTGTCTCGCCACGTCCCCGACGTCACGTAACCCTATCCTAGCGGCCTGCCACGGCAACCCACCGCACAGACCCGCCGCGCCGCGTCCGCTAAAGTCCGCGCAGTCGAATCAGGAGACCTCATGGCCCGCGACGGCGCCGTATACGCCTGTCAGTCCTGCGGCGCGGTCCAGACCAAGTGGTCCGGACAGTGCCCCGCCTGCGGCGCCTGGAACACCCTGGTCGAGGAACTGACCAGCAGCCGGCCGCCCGGCGCCCTGAAGCCGGCTCGCGGCACCAAGGGTCGCCACCTCGCGTTCGAGGGCCTGGATCAGGTGACGCCCGCGCCGCCGCGCATCGCCACGGGCGTCAGCGAGTGGGACCGGGTCTGCGGCGGCGGGGTGGTGCCGGGCTCGGCGATCCTGGTCGGCGGGGATCCGGGCGTCGGCAAGTCCACGCTGCTGCTGCAGGTCGCCGCCGAGGCCGCGCGGCGTGGCTCGCGGTGCGCCTACATCTCCGGCGAGGAGGCCATCGAGCAGGTGCGAAGCCGCGCCCAGCGCATGGGTCTGGCCGACGCCCCGGTGAAGCTGGCGGCCGAGACGTCGCTGCGGGCGATCATCGATGGCCTCAAGGCGGAGCCCTTCGATCTGGTGGTGATCGATTCCATCCAGACCATGTGGAGCGACAATCACGAGGCCGCCCCGGGATCGGTGACCCAGGTGCGGGCCGCCGCCGGCGAGCTGGTCCGGCTGGCCAAGAAGGGCACGATGGCCGTGATCCTCGTCGGCCACGTCACCAAGGACGGCGCCATCGCCGGCCCGCGCGTCGTCGAGCACATGGTGGACGCCGTCTTCGCCTTCGAGGGCGAGCGCGGCTATCCGTTCCGCATCCTGCGCGGCGCCAAGAACCGCTTCGGCGCCACCGACGAGATCGGGGTGTTCGAGATGGGCGACGCCGGCCTGGCCGAGGTGAAGAACCCCTCGGCCCTGTTCCTGAACACCTCGGGCGAGCGCGCGGCCGGCGCGGCCGTCTTCGCCGGGATCGAGGGGTCGCGGCCGGTGCTGGTGGAAATCCAGGCGCTGGTGGCGCCATCGGCCTACGGCACGCCGCGCCGCGCGGTGGTGGGCTGGGACTCGGGCCGCCTGGCGATGATCCTGGCGGTGCTCGAGGCCCGCTGCGGCCTCGGGTTCGGCGACAAGGACGTCTATCTCAACGTGGCAGGGGGCCTGCGCATCTCCGAGCCGGCGGCCGACCTCGCCGCGGCCGCCGCCCTCGCCTCCTCCGCCTTCGACGTGGCCCTGCCGCAGGATTGCGTCGTCTTCGGCGAGATCAGCCTGTCGGGCGAGGTCCGCCAGGTCAGCCGCATGGATGGGCGGATGAAAGAGGCCGCCAAGCTGGGCTTCCGCCGCGCCCTTGGGCCGGCCGACGTCGAGAAGCCGGCGCTGGCCTACACGGGCGCGTCCCGCCTGGCCGATGCGATCCAGCGGATCCACGACGGCGCGTGGGGCGACCCCACGTGACGCAGTTCGATGTCTTGGTCCTGGGTCTGCTGGCGATCTCAGGTTTCGTCGGCTTCGCCCGCGGCGCGGTGCGCGAGATCTTCGCACTCGTCGCCCTGGTGTTCGCCGCGGGCCTGGCGATTTTTGGCCTGCCGGTGTTCGGACCGATCTTCCGCGATCTTATCCGGCCGGGCTGGCTGGGCACGGCCGCGACCCTGGTCGTGGTCTTCGCGATCGCCTTCATCGCCCTGCGTCTCATCGGCGCAGGGGTCGCACGTCAGGTTCAGAGCACCCAGATGCTCGGCTTCCTCGACCGCTCGCTGGGCCTGTTGATCGGCCTGGGCCGCGGATTGATCGTCCTGGGGGCGCTCTACCTGATGTTCAACGCCGCGACGCCGGAAGACCTCCGTCCGAAATGGATCACCGGCGCCCGGTCCTGGCCGGTCGCCAGCAACATGGGACGGCTCCTGGAAAGCCTTGCGCCGCAGGGTCTCGACCTCGCTGGACGCCTAAAACCCGCTTTTGACCGCGCTGTCGGCGAAGGGTCAGGTGACAGATCGGCGACAGAGGCGTACGAGGCGCGCGAACCTTCACACCCCGAACGCCCGGAGCGATCCCGATGAGCCCCACGCACGAGCGTTGGTCACCGCCGGC
>JAIXTR010000189.1 GCA_027483845.1 Caulobacteraceae bacterium
AAGTCGACCTTCGTCAAGCTGGTGCAGCGCCTCTACGACATCGAGGGCGGCGCCATCCTGATCGACGGTCAGGACGTGTCGAAGGTGGCGCAGGCGACGCTGCGGCGGGCGATCGCGGTGGTGCCGCAGGACCCGGCGCTGTTCCACCGTAGCCTGGCGGACAACATCAAGTACGCCCGGCCCGACGCCACGTCTGCGGAGATCGAGCTGGCGGCCCAGCGGGCGCGGGCGGCGGACTTCATCGCCCGCCTGCCGAAGGGGTACGAAACTCTGGTCGGCGAGCGCGGGGTGAAGCTGTCGGGCGGGGAGCGGCAGCGGGTGGCGATCGCCCGGGCCTTCCTGGCCGACGCCCCGATCCTGGTGCTGGACGAGGCGACCTCGTCGCTGGACGTGGAGACCGAGCGCCAGGTCCAGGCGGCGATGGAGGAACTGATGGTGGGCCGCACGACCATCGTCATCGCCCACCGCCTGTCGACGATCCGCGGGGCCGACCGCATCCTGGTCTTCGACGCGGGGCGCATCGTCGAGGAGGGCCGTCATGCGGACCTGGTGAAGACGGGCGGCGCCTATGCCCGGCTGCACGCAGTGACGGAGGGGGCGGCTTAGGGCGACAGCTATACGTTGCATCGCCGCAGCATGTAGCCTCAACTGAAAGCTTGGCCGTTGCGGCCGGTCCCCGGCGATGCGCCCCCGGGGCCGGCACGCAGCGGCCACTTGCTTGTATTGGGGGGAAACATGTCTGCTATCGTTCGCAAGCTCCGCAATCCGAAGGAGCGGGCCTACAATCTGCTGACGCTAGGCGTCGGTATTGTGCTCTGGCCGTTTGTGGTCCTGGGCGTTCTCGCGGGCCTGGGCAACCCGACCAGCAGCGCGATCGTAAGCGTCTATGTCGGCTATGGCTTGCTCATCTGGTTGTTCTACTACCTCGCCAGCCTGTTCTATCGGGCGTCGGCGTACGGAAACATGATCCTGCTTGGGCCGAAGCAGTTTCCCGAGCTCTACGACATGGTTGCGACGGCTTCCAAGGAGCTCGGCTTCAAGCAGGCGCCGCACACGTTCCTCTACAATTCCAACGGCCTGTTCAACGCGTTCGCACGGCGCATCCTGGGCAATCGGTTCGTCTTCCTGACGTCTGCGCTGGTCGATGCGAGCGACAACGAGCAGGTCCGCTTCGTGATCGGCCATGAGCTGGGCCACCACGCGGCAGGACATCTGAACGGCTGGCTGAACTTCCTGCGGGCGCCCTCCCAGTTGGTCCCATTCCTGGGCGCGGCCTATTCCCGCTCGAGGGAGTACACCTGCGACAGCATCGGGGCGCACCTGTCCAAAGACCTGGCGGCGTCGCGGGGCGCGCTGCAGATGCTGGGCTGCGGCTGCCGGCGGCTGAACCAGAGCATGAGCTGTGAGGCCTTCATGGCGCAGGAGGCGATGGTGCCGCCGGTGTTCGGCTTCCTCAACGAGATCTTCCGCGGCCATCCACGGCTGACGCGGCGGGTTGCGGCGATCAGCGAGCGCACGATCGCCGGAGGCGGATGAGCCGGCCCCGCCCGCGGCGCCCGCCTACTTCCGCAGGTGGGCGTCGAGGAACTTCACGTAGGCGTCGGAGGCCGTGATGCGGTTATCCCGGCGTTGGAAACCGTGGCCCTCGTCGGGAAAGACGATGTACTCGACGGGGACGCCGTTGGCCTTCACCGCGGCCACCAGTTCGTCGCTCTCGACCTGCAGGACGCGCGGATCGTTCTTGCCCTGCACCACCAGCAGCGGGTGCTTGATGTTCTTGGCGTGGAACAGCGGCGAGATCTTGCGCAGGCGTTCGCCGTCGGTCGCCGGGTCGCCCAGCTCGTCATAGAGGCTGTCGCGCTCGGCGCCCCACCAGGCGGGGATCTGCTCCAGCGTCCGGACCCAGTTGGTGACGCCGAAGATGTCGATGCCGACGTCGAAGGCTTCGGGCTCGAAGGCGAGGGCCGCGGCGACCATGTAGCCGCCGTAGGAGCCGCCCATGATGGCGACCTTGTCGTCGGCCACCCAGTCCAGCGACTTCAGCCAGCGGGCGGCGGCCGTGACGTCCTTCAGGTCGGCGTCGCCATGCCGCTTGTCATCCATGTGAAAGAAGGTCTTGCCGTAGCCGGAGGAGCCCCGGTTGTTGATGGCGTAGACGGCGTAGCCCTTGTTCACCAGGTTCTGGATGTCGGCGGAATAGCCGCGGCGGCTCTGCCCGCCGGGACCACCGTGGACCAGGACGACGGCGTGAGCCGGGGACGCCGCAGAGGCGCCCTTGGGCCGGTACAGGATGCCGGGGATCGGGAGACCGTCGTAGCTCTTGAACCGCGCGACGCTGGCCTCGACGAGGTCCTTCTCGTCGATCTGCGGATTGAGCGCGGTGGTCAGCCGCCGGGCCGTGCCGGCCGCCACGTCGGCGACGAAGATGTCCGACGGCGAGGTGTCGGAGGCGACGGTGAGGGCCAGGGTCTTCTCGTCGCGGCTGAAGCGGACGTTGTTCAGGTCGCCGGCCGGCAGGTCTGAGAGGCGAAGCACCTGCCCGGTCTTCAGGTCATGCACCTTCAGGACGGTCGAGGCGTCGGCGTTGATGTAGTCGGCGCGGTAGCGGCCGCTGGCGGAAAGCTTGAGATTGGCCACATCCCAGGGCTCGGCGACCACCGGGGCCTTGGCGCCGGTGGCGAGATCATAGCGCCAGGCCTGGGTGAACTCGCCCGGCTCGTCGGTGGAATAGAGCAGGGCCTTGGAGTCCGGTGTGAACTCAAAGGCGCCGAACGCCACCGGTCCCTTGTGCGGCGTGATCAGTTTCGGCTCCGCCGTGGGCTGGGTCAGGTCGACCAGGAACAGGTCGCTGTCGGCGCTGGAGTGCTGCTTGAGCAGGGTCAGCCAGCGCCCGTCGCCGGAGACAACGCCCAGGCCCAGGCCCGCGGTGTTCGTGTAGATTCGCGTGCGGGCGTACGACGTCGCGTCGTAGGCGTAGAGGTCGAAGGCCTTGGCGTCGCGCTCGTTGGTCGAGATGTAGAAGGTTGTCCCGGCGCTGTTCCAGCCGTTGAACTCGGCCTTCAAGGTCTGGCCGGGCGTCAAGTCCTTCACCTGGCCATCGGCGCTGCGCACGAAGATGTGGTCGAGCTCGTTGCCGCCCTGGTCGGCGGTGAACAGGATCCGGTCGTCCTTGGGGAACCAGGAGATGGCGAAGGTCGCGCTGGTGGTCGACGCGGTCAGCGGCTCCGGCGCGCCGCCCGCGACCGGCAGGGCGAAGACATTCACCACGCCCGACTTGTCGCTGGAGATCAGGATCTTGCGACCGTCGGCCGAGAAGCCGTGGCCCGTCTGTGGCGGCAGGCCGTAGCGGGTCGTCTCGTAGAAGGCCCGGGTGGGGTAGACCTTGGCGGCCTGC
>JAIXTR010000442.1 GCA_027483845.1 Caulobacteraceae bacterium
CCGATGCCGACCCCGAACGTTCGGGCGCGATGGCTCGCGCCTGCGCTCCTGCTGACCGTCGCCGGCTGCAGCGCACCCACGGTCGAAAGCCGGATGGCCGCGCATCAGGCTCAGATCGATCCGCCGATGCTCTGGCGCGTCGAGGCCCTGGATGCAGCCGGCCGGCCCAGTGCGATCCTCTCGGTCTGCGCCGACAGCAATATGCGGGAGGGCTTTTCGCGCGCCCTCATGGAGGTCGACGGTCAGCCCTGCCTGCCGCTCAAGGGCGGCGTGGACCGCCCGGGCCTCTATGCCGTCCGGTGCGACCTCAACGGCGCCCGCTTCGGCCTGACCGCAAATCGCAGCGGCGATCCTCATAACGACTTCCAGATCGCCTTCGCCGTGAAGACGGTGGACGGGACGGAACAGGGCGCCCGACAGGTCCGACGGTTCCGCCGCATCGGCCCCTGTCCGGCCGGGTGGCGCATCGGCGATCAGGCGCGCGCCGGCGCCGAGGGCGGCGTCAACGCCTTGGCGGGAACATGGGACGGCGGGCGATGATCGGCCTCCTGCTCGCCCAAGCGGCCGCCGCGATATCGCCCGTCGAGGGTGTGATCAGTTACCCGCCCGCCTTCTTCGCGGCCCAAGCGCCCGCCAACGCCAAGGAGATGCTGGCCCGCGTGCCCGGGTTCACCGTGGACGGCGGCGATGCGGTGCGCGGGTTCGAGGGCGCCGCGGGCAATGTGCTGGTCGATGGGCGGCGGCCGACGACCAAGAGCGAGGCGCTGGACGGTCTGCTGGAGCGGATTCCCTCGGCCAAGGTGGAGCGTATCGACATCGTCCGCGGCGGCGCGGCGGGCATCGACATGCAGGGCAAGTCGGTGATCGCCAACGTGGTCCTGCGCAAGGACGCCGCCGTCCGCGGCAAGGTGGAGGCCGAAGGCTTCCAGGTTCCGGACGGCCGCCGCTTCGGGGCGCTGAAGGTCGAGGCGTCGGGCGGCGGCGATCGGTCGTGGGAGGCGGCCAGCCTGACCGGGCGCGGCTTCGTCGGCCTCTATGGCGACGGCGTCGGCCAGACCGGGACCTCCAGCGGCCCAGGTCGGCGGACCCGGATCGAGACCGAGGCGGATGGGCCGCTGCGGCAGTTCACGGGCGCCTACGACCTGCCGCTTGCGGGCGGCCGTCTGCGGGTGAACGGGCTGGCCTACAACGACCGCCTCAAGTTCGAGGAGGACACCGTCGATGTCGGGTCCGGAGCGACCGAGAGCTATGATGAGATCGAGGCCCACCGAACGCGCGAATTGGGCGTCACCTTCACACGACCGCTCTCGGCCGCCTCGAAGCTGGAGTTGATCGGGCTGCGCCAGGTGAACGGCTACGGCCTGTTGGGTGTCTCGATCACGCCGGATGGACGCGAGAGCGTGGATGTCGACCGCACCACCCGCGAGACCATCGTGCGCGCCGTGCTCAAGCAGGCCTGGAGCCCAGCCCTTTCCGCCGAGCTGGGCGCCGAGGCGGCCGACAATCGCTTGAATGGCGCGACGGCGCTGGAGGCCGATGGCGTGGCCGTGGCCCTGCCCGGCTCAGACGTACGGGTGCGCGAACGACGCGCCGAGGCGTTCGCCAAGGCCAGCTGGCGCGTCTCACCGACGTGGAGTCTCGACGGCCAGGTCCGCTACGAGCGCTCGACCGTCCGTGCCGCGGGCGACGTGCCGCTGAGCAAGACTTTGAGCTATGCGAAGCCCCGCCTGCTGGTCACCTGGTCAGCGCGGCCGGCGACCCAGGTGCGTTTGCGCCTTGAGCGCGAGGTGGACCAGCTGGACTTCGACTCCTTCGTCGCCCAGGGCAGTCTGAACAACGCCACGGGCGTGACAGCCGGCAACGCCGACCTGGAGCCCGAGCGGGCATGGGTGGCCGAGGTCGCAATGGAGCAGCGGTTCTGGGGTCGCGGCGCGCTGGTCCTGAGCGCCACCCACGCCGAAATCCAGGGCGTCGTGGACCGCGGCCCGGTGTTCACGCCCACCGCAGTGTTCGACCGGCCGGCCAATATCGGCGCGGGAACGCGGGACACGCTGAAGGCCGAGCTGACCCTGCCGTTGGACCGGCTGGGCGTGCCTGGCGGCCTGGTGAAAGGCTTCGTGACGCGGCGATGGTCCGGGGTGGACGACCCGACCACGCAGACCCGTCGCAGCATCTCGGGACAGCGTCCGGTGGAGTGGGAGCTCAAGGTCACCCGCGACCTGCCGGCCCGATACCTGACCCTGGGGGCCGAACTGTACGGCGGCTATCAGTCCGCCTTCTACCGCTTCAACGCCATCGACCGGTTCAAGCGGGACCCGTTCCTGATGATCTATGTGGAATGGCGGCCAAGGCCAGATCTGAACGTCCGCGCCGAACTGGAGAACATCACCAAGCGCGGCTACCGCCAGACCAGCACAACGTTCCTGGGTCTGCGCGACCCGGACCAGGCCGGCGCTGCGCAGCTGTTCGACCGCAACTTCAACTTCGGCCGAATTCTCTATCTGCGCGTCCGCAAGACGTTCGGCGGTTGAGGCGCGGGCCGCCGGCCTCTAGCCTGCCCAGCAAATCAGAAAACTGGGAGCGAACGTCATGCCGGAAGCCATCCTCGAGCCTGAGCTGCCGATCGTCGACCCACACCACCACCTCTGGAACCGGCCCGCCTCGCCGCCGGACCCCAACGCGCACCCCTTCATCACGGCGATCGAACCGGCGGCGCGCTATCTGCTGGACGAACTGGTCGCCGACACCACCAGCGGCCACAACGTCATCGCCACCGTGTTCGTGGAGTGCGGCGCCTTCTACAAGGCCGACGGCCCGCCCGACATGCGGCCGATCGGCGAGACCGAATTCGTCAACGGCGTCGCCGCCATGAGCGCCAGCGGCCTCTACGGCGGCTTCCGCGCCTGCGCCGGGATTGTCGGCAAGGCGGACCTGCTGCTGGGCGACGCTGTCGCCCCGGTGCTGGAAACCCACATCAAGGCCGGCGGCGGACGCTTCCGAGGCATCCGCAACAGCGCCTCCTTCGACGCCGATCCAGATGTGCTGGGCCCATTGAACCGCGTCGAGGCCGGGCTCTACCGGGACGCCAAATTCCGCGAGGGGTTCAAGCGCCTGGCCCCGTTGGGCCTGTCATTTGACGCCTGGCTGCTGGAGCCACAGCTTCCCGATGTCATCGATCTGGCCCGCGCGTTTCCCGACACCACCATCGTGCTGGACCACGTCGGCACGCCTCTGGGCCGCGCCAGCTACACAGGCACGCTGCCCGAGCGGTTCGCCGGCTGGAAGGCCAACATCCAGGACTTGGCCAAGTCGCCGAACGTGGTGGTGAAGTTGGGCGGCCTGGCCATGGCCTTCTGCAACTTCCCCTCGTTCCTGGCCGAGCCCCGGGGCCCCTCGACCCAACTGGCGCAGGAGTGGGGGCCCTACATCGAAACCTGCATCGAGGCGTTCGGGGCCGAACGCTGCATGTTCGAAAGCAACTTCCCGGTCGATATGGGCAGCTGCAGCTACGCCACCCTCTGGAACGCCTTCAAGCACATCGCCAAGGGCGCCTCGGTGGCCGAAAAGACCGCGCTGTTCTCTGTGACGGCGACCAAGGTCTACCGGCTGGAGCTGCCTTAGGGCTTGTTGGTGCTCCACTTGGGCGGCGGGGCGACATAGCCGCCAAAGGCGTCCAGCGCATGGGCCGTGGTCTCGGCGTAGACCAGCATGTCGACGTAGGTCTGCGCGATGAAGCCATTGTCGGCCATGTGCTGGATCGTCTGGCGCATCAGGTCGTAGTAGCCGCCGACGTTCACGAAGCCGCAGGGCTTGGCGTGGATGCCAAGCAGCGCCCAGGTCCACTGTTCGAA
>JAIXTR010000384.1 GCA_027483845.1 Caulobacteraceae bacterium
CAGGCGATAGCCCACCCCCGCCCGCGTCTCGACCACGTCCCCGCCGCCCAGAGCCGCGAACTTGCCGCGCAGATTGCGGACGTGGCTGTCGATGGTTCGATCGGTGATGGCGAAGCCGGGGCCGTGCAGGTTGTCGATGATCGCGTCGCGGCTGAACACTCGCGCCGGCGCGCCCATCAGGATGCGCAGGATGCCGAACTCGGTAACGGTCAGCGCCACGTCGGTGTCGCCCCAGCGGGCGATCCAGCTCTCCGGGTCCAGGCTCAGCCGTCCATGCCGCAGCGTCGCGGCCGCCACGGGCGCGGCCGGCCGGGCGCGGCGCAGGATCGCCTGAACGCGCGCCACCACCTCCCGCGGGCTGAACGGCTTGACCACATAGTCGTCGGCGCCCAGCTCGATGCCCAGGATGCGGTCGATCTCGTCGTCGCGGGACGACAGGAACAGGATCGGCAGCTCGCCCTGGGCTCTCAGCCGCCGGCACACCTCCAGCCCGTCCAGCTTGGGCATGTTGATGTCCAGCACCACCAGGTCGGGCCGATGCTGCTCGACGCTGGCCAGCGCCGCCTCTCCGTCCTCGGCCTCGCGCGCGCCGAGCCCCGCCTTCTCCAGGGCGAAGACCAGCAGCTGCCGGATATGGGGATCGTCGTCGACGACCAGGACCTGTGGCATGGGGCTCATGTTCCGGTTCGCGGGCGCGGCGTCAACCGCGCCACACCCCCGTCTACCCCAGGCGCTCAGGCCTGGGGTGCAGCGGGCGAACCCTTCATGTGCAGACCTTGTGCAGGCCTATCGGGTCAGTTCGAGGCCCTTCAACTCGCCCTCGGCCCGCCAGGCTTCCAGCACCTTCACGAAGGCCACGGGCCCGGCGCCGTACGAGCCGTTCTTCACGGTCATCGCCTCGGGTTGGCCCTCGTTGTTGTAGTAGCCGGGCGTGCATTCCTTGAGGAACGCCTCGCGCATCACCGCCAGCTTGACGATGGTGTCGACCCAGGCGGCCTCCGCCTCGGCCGAGGGTTCGACCGTGCGGACCTGATGGTCCAGGGCGTGCTTCATCACATAGGCGATGTGCTTGGACTGCTCGTTGATCATGTGCGGGAAGTTGGCGCTGAACCCCGACTGCACGTTCGACACGATGAAGCAGTTGGGGAAGTCGCGCGTCAGCAGGCCGTGCAGGGTCTCCGCCCCATTGGCCCACTTCTGGGTCAGGGTCTTGCCGCCCTTGCCGTACAGCTCATAGCCCGAGCGGCGGGTGTAGTCCGTGCCGACCTCGAAACCCGTGGCGTAGATCAGGCAGTCGACCTCGTATTCCTTACCCTCGACCACGATGCCGTGCTCGGTGATCCGCTCGACCCCTTTGCCCTTGGTGTCGATCAGATGGACGTTCGGTCGGTTGAACGTGGTCAGGTATTCGTCGTGGAAGCACGGCCGCTTGCAGAACTGGTTGTACCAGGGCTTCAACGCCTCGGCCTTGGACGGGTCCTCGACCACGGCGTCCACCCGGGCGCGGACCTGCTCCATCTTCTTGAAGTCGGCCAGCTGCATCAGCTCGGCGGGGTTTTCGACCTTCTCGCCGGCCTCGGCCTTGCGCCGCGCCAGCAACAGGATGTTGCCGATGATGTCGGTCCAGCCGTCCTGCACCAGGTCCTTGTCGGCAAAGCCGCCCGAGACCAGAACATTGAAGTTGTCCATCCGCTCCTGCTGCCAGCCCGGCTGCAGGCTGGCCGCCCAATCCGGGTCGGTCGGCCGGTTGTTGCGCACGTCGATGGACGACGGCGTCCGTTGGAAAACGAACAGCTCCTTGGCCCATTCGCCCAGGTGCGGCACGCACTGCACGGCCGTGGCGCCGGTGCCGATGATGGCGACCCGCTTGTCCTTCAGGCCGGTCAGCCCGCCGTTCGAGTCTCCGCCGGTGTACTCATAGTCCCAGCGGCTGGTGTGGAAGCTGTGGCCCTTGAAGCTCTCGACGCCGGGGATGCCCGGCAGCTTCGGCCGGTGCAGCGGGCCGTTGGCCATGACCACGAAGCGCGCCTTCAGCGCGTCGCCCCGGTTGGTCGAGACGGTCCAGCGGGACGTATCCTCGTCCCAGCGCATCTCGGTCACTTCGGTCTGGAACAGCGCGCCGCGGTACAGGTCGAACTTCTCGCCGATGGCGCGGCTGTGGCGCAGGATCTCGGGCGCCTTGGAGTACTTTTCGACCGGCAGGTAGCCGACCTCTTCCAGCAGCGGCAGGTAGATGTAGCTCTCGATATCGCAGGCCGCGCCCGGATAGCGGTTCCAGTACCAGGTGCCGCCGAAGTCGCCGCCCTTCTCGATGATGCGGATGTCGTCGACCCCGGCCTCGCGCAGCCGCGCCGCCGCCAGCTGCCCGCCAAAGCCCCCGCCGACCACCACGACCTCGACGTCGTCGGTCACCGGCGCGCGCTCGATCTTCTCGACGTAGGGGTCTTCCAGGTAGTGCGCGAACTGGCCGGCGATCTCGACGTACTGCTCGCTGGCGTCGGTCCGCAGGCGTTTGTCGCGCTCGGCCCGGTACTTCTCGCGCAGGGCATTCGGGTCAAAACCCAGATCATCCGCCGCCATGGTCGTCCTCCACCCGTATGTTATCGGCGTTCAGCCTGCCGAACGAACGTTTGACGGGCAAGGGGGACGTCGCGGAAGCCGCCTTCGAAAGCGCAGCGGGGCGCCGCGTCAGGGCCGAACGATGCGGCCCCCGGCCATCGGCGCGGCCACCCCGGTTGTCTTCGGAAACGAGATCGGCAGGCCGCGGAAGGTGCGGGCCGCCAGATAAGCGAAGGCCTCAGCCTCGATCGCGTCGCCGCGCCAGCCGTGGTCCTCGGCGGTCTTCACCGGCATCGGCAGCCGCTCGCCCAGCGCCTTCATGATCTCGGGATTGTGCCGACCGCCGCCGCAGA
>JAIXTR010000537.1 GCA_027483845.1 Caulobacteraceae bacterium
CGCTGGGATCCGAAGAACCAGCGTCCCGAACTGTGGAACGTGTACAACGGCAAGGTGAAGAAGGGCGAATCGATCCGCGTCTTCCCGCTGTCCAACTGGACCGAGCTGGACATCTGGCAATACATCCACCTCGAGCAGATCCCCATCGTGCCCCTCTACTTCTCGGACGTGCGTCCGGTGGTCGAGCGTGACGGCACGCTGATCATGGTCGACGACGACCGCATGCCGCTTCGCCCCGGCGAGGTCCCGATGATGAAGTCGGTCCGGTTCCGCACCCTGGGGTGCTACCCGCTCACCGGCGCCGTCGAGAGCACGGCGGCCACCCTGCCCGAGATCATCCAGGAGATGCTGCTCACCACCACATCGGAGCGCCAGGGCCGCATGATCGACCACGATCAGGCCGCCTCGATGGAGAAGAAGAAGCAGGAGGGCTACTTCTGATGGCTCACCAATCGGCGCTCATCGCGGAAGATATCACCGCCTACCTGCACCAGCACGAGCACAAGAGCCTGCTGCGCTTCCTTACCTGCGGCTCGGTGGACGACGGCAAGTCCACCCTCATCGGCCGCCTGCTCTACGACTCCAAGATGATCTTCGAGGACCAGCTGGCGGCGCTGGAGGCCGACTCCAAGCGGGTCGGCACCCAGGGCGGCGATATCGATTTCGCCTTGCTGGTCGACGGTCTGGCCGCGGAGCGCGAGCAGGGCATCACCATCGACGTCGCCTACCGGTTCTTCTCGACCGACAAGCGCAAGTTCATCGTCGCCGACACCCCCGGCCATGAGCAATACACCCGCAACATGGTCACTGGCGCCTCGACGGCGGACGCGGCCATCATCCTGATCGATGCGCGCAAGGGCGTGCTGACCCAGACCCGGCGCCACAGCTATCTGGTCAGCCTGCTGGGGATCCGGCACGTCGTGCTGGCGATCAACAAGATGGACCTGGTGGACTGGAGCCAGCAGGTGTTCGACGACATCCTGGCCGAGTACCGCACATTCGCCGACCAGATCGGCATCAAGACCTTCACCGCTATCCCCATGTCGGCGCTCCAGGGCGACAACATCACCGAGCCGTCCGAGCGTACGCCCTGGTACGAGGGCCCGCCACTAATGACCTGGCTGGAAGACGCCCCCATCGAGGACGACCTCCAGGCCAAGCCGTTCCGGATGCCGGTCCAGTGGGTCAACCGGCCGAACCTCGACTTCCGCGGCTTCTCCGGGCTCGTGGCGTCCGGCGTGATCAAGCCGGGCGACAAGGTGAAGGCCCTGCCGTCCGGCCGGGAAAGCACCATCGAACGGATCGTAACCCTCCGCGGCGACCTGGACGAGGCCGTCGCCGGCCAATCCGTCACCCTGACCTTGAAGGACGAGATCGACGTCTCCCGCGGCGACGTCCTGTCGGTCGCCGACAGGCCGCCCGAGGTCGCCGACCAGTTCGAGAGCACCATCGTCTGGTTCGACGACGAACCGCTGCTGCCGGGCCGGCCCTATCTTCTCAAACTGGGGACGCGAACCGTGACCGCCCAGGTCGCGGAGCCGAAGTACAAGGTCAACGTCAACACGATGGAGCACCTCGCGGCCACGCGTCTGGAGCTCAACGAGATCGGCGTCAGCAACCTCTCCCTGTCCGCCCCGATCGCCTTCGACCCCTATGTGGAGAACAAGGACCTCGGCGGGTTCATCCTGATCGACCGCCTGTCCAATCGGACGGTCGGCGCGGGCATGCTGCACTTCGCCCTGCGCCGCAGCCAGAATATCCACTGGCAGGCCACGGACATCTCCAAGGCCGCCCGCTCGGTCGCCAAGGGCCAGAAGGCGCGGGTCGTGTGGTTCACCGGCCTGTCCGGCTCGGGCAAGTCGACCATCGCCAACCTGCTGGAAAAGCGCCTCGCCGCCGAGGGCCGCCACACCTACCTGCTGGACGGCGACAACGTCCGGCACGGCCTGAATCGCGACCTGGGCTTCACGGACGAGGATCGGGTAGAGAACATCCGTCGGGTGGCCGAGGTGTCGAAGCTGATGGTCGACGCCGGGCTGATCGTCCTGGTGTCGTTCATCTCGCCCTTCCGCGCCGAGCGCCAGATGGCCCGCGAACTGCTGGACGAGCGTGAGTTCGTCGAGGTCTTCATCGACACGCCCTTGGCCGAGGCCGAGAAGCGCGATGTGAAGGGGCTCTACAAGAAGGCGCGCGCCGGCGAGTTGAAGAACTTTACCGGGATCGACAGCCCGTACGAAGCGCCGGAGGCCGCGGAAATCCGCATCGATACGACGCAGCTCACGCCCGAGCAGGCCGCCGAACAGATCTTTGCCTGGCTGGAAGGCGCCTTCGATCCCGGGATCTGAGGCGGGGCGCGACGAGACACCAAGCCTACATCGCAGGCGGCGCACGGCGGCCCGAACTTCGGGCCGCCGCAACCCTTAGAATTCCAGCACGATCTTCCCGAAGTGTTCGCCGGCGCCCATGCCCGCGATCGCCGACTTCGCGTCGGTCCACGGCACGACCTTGTCCACCACGGGCCGGATCTTCTGCAGGTCCATCGCCCGGCACATGGCTTCGAACATGTCGCGCGAGCCGACCGACAGGCCTTGCAGCTTGGCCGAGTTTCCGATCAGCGCCGCCGGGTTGAAGGGCTCGCCCGCGCCGGCGACGATGCCGATGATGGCGATGTGGCCCCCGATCTTGATCGCCTTCATGCTCTCCTGGATCGTGCCGCCGCCGCCGACTTCCATGATGAAGTCCGCGCCCTTGCCGGCCGTTGCTTCCCGCACCGCCTTGGACCATTCCGGGGTGGTCTTATAGTTGACCACATGATCGGCCCCGAGCGCCTTGGCGCGCTCCAGCTTGGCGTCCGACGACGAGGTGATGAGGGTGCGATAGCCCGCCGCCTTGGCGAACTGCAGGCCGAAGATCGACACCCCGCCGGTCCCCTGCAGCACCACCGTGTCGCCGGGCTCCAGCCGCGCATCGACGAACAGCCCGCGCCAGGCCGTGAGCGCCGCGCACGGCAGCGTCGCGACCTCATGGTCAGTGAGGTAGTCGGGGACCTTCGACAAGCCTTCCTGGCTGAAAACCTGCAGTTCGGCGCCGGCGCCTGGGATCGGGAAGCCCAGCGCGCTCATCAGCTTTTCCATGGACGGCGGCCCGGAGACCCAGTTTTGGAAGAACAGCGTGGAGACCCGGTCACCGGCCTTGAAACGCGTGACCCCCGGCCCGACCGCCTCGACGTAGCCGCAGCCGTCGGAGAAGGGCGTGATGATGTCGTTGGCCGTGGCCGCGGCGCGGCCGTACATGCCGTGGATCATCAGGAAGTCGCGGTAGTTCAGCGAACAGGCCTTCATCCGCACCAGCACCTGGC
>JAIXTR010000423.1 GCA_027483845.1 Caulobacteraceae bacterium
AATGAATGTTTGAAGGGTGACGGCCTCTCGCCTTAAGCCCGCAACGACACAAGGTCGCAGGAGGACGTCTATGCGCGAGTACCTGAAATTCTACATCGATGGTGCGTGGGTCGATCCGGCCGAGGGCCTGAAGACGCTCGACGTCGAGAACCCCGCGACCGAGGAAGTCGCCGGCAAGATCGCCATGGGCTCGGCCGCCGACGTGGACAAGGCCGCCAAGGCCGCCCGCAAGGCCTTCGCCAGCTGGTCGCAGACCAGCCGTGAAGAGCGCCTGGAAGTCCTGGGCCGCATCCTGGCCGAGTACCAGAAGCGCTTCGGCGACCTGGCGACCGCCGTCACCGAGGAAATGGGCGCCCCCGCCTCGCTGGCGCAACGCGCCCAGGCCCCGATCGGCATGGCCCACCTCGCCACCGCCATCGAGGTCCTGAAGACCTTCAAGTTCGAGGAAGATCGCGGCCCGACGATGATCGTCAAGGAGCCGATCGGCGTCTGCGGGTTCATCACCCCCTGGAACTGGCCGCTGAACCAGATCGTCTGCAAGGTGGCCCCGGCCATCGCCACCGGCTGCACCATGGTGCTGAAGCCGTCGGAAGTGGCGCCGTTCTCGGGCCAGATCTTTGCTGAGATCATGCATGCCGCCGGCGTGCCGGCCGGCGTCTTCAACCTGGTGCAGGGCGACGGCCCGACCGTGGGCGCGGCGATCTCCAGCCACCCCGAGATCGACATGGTCTCGTTCACCGGCTCCACCCGCGCCGGCATCGAGGTGGCCAAGGCGGCCGCCCCGACCGTCAAGCGCGTGGCCCAGGAGCTGGGCGGCAAGAGCCCGAACATCGTCCTCGACGACGATGCGTTCGCCAAGGGCGTCGGCCGTGGCGTCGCCACCATGATGACCAACTCGGGCCAGTCCTGTAACGCCCCCACCCGCATGCTGGTCCCCAAGACCCGCATGGAAGAGGCCATCACCGTCGCCCGCGCCGCGGCCGAACAGGTCACCGTCGGCGACCCGAACGGCAACGCTCAGCTGGGCCCGGTCGTGAACAAGACCCAGTTCGACAAGATCCAGAAGCTGATCCAGGCCGGTATCGACGAGGGCGCGACCCTGGTCGCCGGCGGCGTCGGCCGTCCGGACGGCCTGGACAAGGGCTACTATGTGAAGCCCACGGTGTTCGCCAACGTGAACAACGACATGACCATCGCCAAGGAAGAGATCTTCGGCCCCGTGCTGTCGATCCTCGGCTACGAGACCCTCGACCAGGCCATCGAGATCGGCAACGACACCGAGTACGGCCTGGCCGCCTACGTCCAGGCGGGCGACCTGGAGAAGGCCCGCAAGGTCGCCTCCAAGCTCCGCGCCGGCCAGGTGTCGATCAACGGCGGCGGCGGCGACATGATGGCCCCCTTCGGCGGCTACAAGATGAGCGGCAACGGGCGCGAGTGGGGCGACTTCGCCTTCCACGAGTTCCTCGAAACCAAGGCCATCCTCGGCTACGCGCCGAAGCCCGCCGCGGAATAAGCGCTCCGAGACCACGACCGGAAGGGCCGCCCCATAAGGGCGGCCCTTTTTCGTTGCCTCCTCTCCCAGGCGCGGCAGCGCCGTGGGAGAGGCCGGGTGAGGGCGGCGCCGACGCGCGGCTCGCGCTCCCGTTGGATCGAGGGCCCCCCCAAAACGCACGCCGCCAGCCTGACGCCGAAGCTATCTCGCGACCGGAACTTGCGGGTCCAAGCCCGGCGCAATCCCCTTCGCCGCACCGCCCTCACCCAACCTCTCCCACGACGCTGCCGCGTCTGGGAGAGGAGCAGACACTGGACCACTGAGCATCTCGGCGCCGTCTCTCATGCGCCGACACCGTCGCGCATCGCGGACGTTCCGAAGGTGAGAGAAGGGTGGTCAGAGGACCTTAGCGGCCCGAGGCGTCGCACCGAGGTAGCCGCGCTAGGAACGGCGGATTGAAGAAGAACGGCAGGGTCACCGTGCCTCCTTCCACAGCACGCCCATCAGGAAGCGTTGCCTTCATTTTGTAGAAGCGCGTCAACTTCATCGCCGCAGCGCCGAACTGCCACTTCTCCGGTGTTTCGCATGCGAGGCTGCAGTTGTGCAGGCGGCCGTCCGCCCCGACGACGCATCGCACGACAGCCACGCCAATCTTCTCATTGGCCATGGCGTCGAACGGGTACACCGCACTCGACTGCTGCGCAGAAGGCTGAGCGGTCCACGGAGGTTCTTCTATCTCTCCGACCGGCTGCGCGCTGGCGTTCCCACGCACACAGAGTGTGGCCAGCGCTGCCAGCACAGCCCAAGGCTTATCCATCTTCGCCCCCTGAAACACGTCGGCATTCATCGCGTGGGCGGTCTATGTCCGCAACGGGGTCGAATCCGGAAATTAGCCCAAGGCCTTCGAGCGGGTGTTCCGCAACACTGACGCTTGACACCACCCCCAAATGTTCTATCTTTGTTCTCATGTCAACCGAGGCCGCTCGCACCGCGCGTGAGCTCCAGATGCTGGAGGGGCTGGTCGATTGCGCCCATGCGCTGGGGATGGCGGTTGGCACGGCGGCGAAGGCCGAGACCGATGTCCGGGCCAGCCTGGCGGCGATCGCGGTCTTCCAGAAGTGTTTCCTGGCGGTCCGCATGGGCATCCGGCTGTGCATGAGCCTGCGGGCCGGGCGCTCGGTCGCCGCGCGCGCCGCGGCCGTCGAACGGTCCGAGGCGCTGGAACACGACCCCGCCGAACATGACCCCTCCGAGCACGAAGCGCCGGAACGCCCCGATCCGCTCGAACGTGAGCGGGACCGCGACTACGAACCGGTCAGCCTGCCGGCGTTCCTGAAAACCCTGGGCGTCGTCGCCCGCGACGCCGCCCAGCTCGACGACCGGCTTCCGCCCGAAGCCCGCCAAGCCTTGCCCGCGCTGCAGGATCTCCTGGCCCAGGCGAAGCAGGGGCCCTCCGCCGTTGGACAGGCGCGAACGCCATCCTCGACGCCACCCGCCGCACCGGCCGCCGGCGTCGCCGTCCTCTCCCGCCCGGCGCCGCCGGGCCGAACGCGGGACAAACTCCTTGGCTCAGCCGCCACGGCCTTTCCAGGATTGAAGCCGCCGGGTCCGCGACCTCGATCCGGCTTCGGCTGACGGCGCGAAGCGCCCCTCAAGACCACGTCCCCCACAAAGCGGACCGAACGGCCGGAGGCCCCTCCGCCCGCCCACACGCCTGTTCGTGTGGTTCGTGTGGTTCGTGGTCAGACGCACCGCAGGCCAAGCCCCGGATCTCCCCGGTTGCGCAAGGCCTACGCCGTCATCGCCGCCTTCACCGCTGCCGCCCGGATCGGCAGGTCACGCACCCGCGCCCCCACCGCCCGGAAGATCGCATTGCCGATGGCCGGCCCCACCACCGTCGTCGCCGGCTCGCCCAGCCCCACCGGGACCTCCGTGCTGGCGATGAACTCCACCTCCACGTCCGGCACGTCGGCCATCCGCATCGGCGTGTAGCTGTCCAGGTTGGTGTCCTTGACCTCGCCGTTCTCGAAGGCCGTGCCTTCCAGCAGCGCCAGGCTCATGCCCCAGAGCGCCGCACCTTCCATCTGCGCCAGCGCCCCGTCCGGGTGGACGATGGTCCCCGCGTCGGCCACCAGGGTCAGCTTCTCCACCTTCACAGCGCCTGTCGCCGGATCGACGGCCACGCGGGCGGCGCAGGCCACCCAGGTCGGCATGTCCCGCTCCTGGCCGAAGGTGGTCGCCAGGCCCAGGCCGGTGTTCTTCGGCAACGGCTTGCCCCAGCCGGCCTTGTCGGCCAGCCGCTTCAGCACCGCCGCCTGCCGCTTGGCCCCGCCCACCGCGTTCGGCGCCGAGCCGGCGTTGCGGCCCGCCGCGTCCAGCATCTTCAGCCGGAACGCCAGGGGATCGACGCCCGCCTTCAGCGCCGCCTCGTCCAGGAAGCTTTCGACCGCCCAGTTGGTCCAGCCGGGGCCCACCGACCGCAGCCAGCCCGGCCGCATGGTCTTGTTCGCCAGGTCGTTCTGGATCGCCCGCACCCGCTGCGCGCCCACCGTGTACCAGTGGTTCG
>JAIXTR010000579.1 GCA_027483845.1 Caulobacteraceae bacterium
CCCGCCCGGCCGGGCCACGAAGACCGCCTCCTCCATCAGCTGGTGGATGCCCAGGTCGAAGGCGTCGGACTTGCCGGTCCGCCAGTCCTGCGTGGCCACCCCATGGAACAGCGGCGCGTTCGGCGCGGCCTTGGTGGCGTGGACCGTGTAGCGGCGCGGTGCGCCTGAGACGCGGCCGTCATTGCGCGGAAACTCGGCGGCGACGCCGGTCGGCTCCAGGCTGGCGCGACCATCCGGCCGGAGCGTCACGAGGCCCAGGATCGGCGCGGCCTGCGGCTTCCAGGTCCCGGACATCAGCGCCTTGCCGTTCTCGACGGCGAAGCGCGCGTCCTCGCTGAAGCAGCCGTCGAAGCGGATCGTCCCATCGGCCTCTTCCCACGCCGCGCCGTAGTGGAAGGCGAAGGCGGCGGGCAGCTCGTAGATGCGGCGGCGTGACAGATCGTCCTTGTCCACGACCAGCACCTTGCTCCCGAGTTCCGGCCGCCAGGTGAAGCTGTCGTTGTACGGCAGGACCATACGGTCCTGAACCCAGGGCTGGAGGACCAGCACCAGCTTGGTGCGCGTCGCTGTGAAGTCGTGGACGTAGCTGGCCATCGGCAACGCCAGCATCTGGGCCGACTTCAGTGCCCCGTCCGCGCCCAAGCGCCAGACCAGCGCCTGCTTGCCGTTCAGCCCCAGGCTCCAGGTGTCGCCGCCCGGATCGCGGCGGGGGTGGGCCAGGAAGGGCACGTGCGCCAGGTCGGGGCGCAGCGTCTTGATCCCCTTGGTCGAGAGGTCGGACGCGTCGAGCGCGATGGGGGATCCGCCCTCCCACAGGGCCCACAGCTCGTCGCCCACCGGCATCACCGCGATGTTGGCGGCGTTGACGTCGTCGTTGTTGCGGATCTTCGCCCCCGGGCCCGCCGGCGTGCCGAAGCCCGGCGTGATCACCGCATTGGCGGCGGTGTCGGCGCGGCGCTTCGGCGTATCGATGAAGCGGGCCTCCAGCGTCGCCTTGCCGTCGGCGATGCGGAACGCGCGCATCAGGCCGTCCCCGTCGAACCAGTGGTTCACCGAGCCGCCCGGGCGGTGGAATTTGCCCGGGCCGTTGCGGTAGAGGCTGCCCGCCAGCCCCCGCGGGGCGCGGCCCTGGACCAGGGTCATGCCCGTGCGCGGCACGTCGGCGTCAAGGTCGGCGAAGGCCACCCGCCAGTCGATGCCGGGGCTGGCCATCTGGGCGGCGGCCTGGGCGATCTCGGGAGTCAGGATGGCGGTGGCGGTCGCGCCGCCGAGGGCGCGCAGGAAATGACGGCGGTCCATGCTGGGCGCTCCGGGTCAGTCGATGTCGATGGCGTGGGTGTTCTCGCCGGCCTTTACCTCGAAGGCGGCGGCCTCCCACTTCGCGGGGCCCATATTGCCGACCGCATTGTTGGAGAAGGCGAAGGGTTCGGTGGGCATGCCGAAGGGGTTGGTCCCCATCTTGCCGTCGCCGTCCACATCGTGGAACGCCTTGATCGCATAACGGCCGGGGGCCAGGCCGCTGAAGGTCTTGCTCACCGTGTCGCCGGTGACCGGCAGCATGTCCTGGGCGGCGGCGGGGGCCTTCCCGTCGTAGGCCGCCTCGCTGCTCACCACCGTGAAGAGGATGGCGCCGGTCTTGGCCTTAACGCCCTTGAAGGTGACGGTGAGGCTGGCGGGTTCGGCGGCGTTGGCGGCGCCTGCCTGGGCGGCGGCCGTGGCGAAGCCCAGCAGGATGGCTGCGGCTAGGATGGGTAAGGACTTCATGGTGTTGGCTCACTGTTCGGACGGGTCGATGACCGGACCCTAGCGAGCCGATTGCCGCCCGCATCCGACGATACGCCGACCACCGCCGAGGCTACGCGAACGACCCGAGCCGCCGTTCGCGATGCGTGAACGGCGCCGCCCCTCCCCGCGCAGGCGGGAAGCGGCGGCGCTGGAGCCTTAAGCCGCCTGGGCGCTGTCCTCGTAGACCGGCGCGTCGTCGGCCGGCAGGAACGCCTTGCCCCGGATCGCGTCGGAGATCTTCTCGGCGATCATGATCGTCGGGGCATTGGTGTTGCCGCCGACCAGGGTCGGCATGACCGAGGCGTCAACCACCCGCAGGCCCTGCAGACCCAGGACCTTGCACTCAGCGTCGACCACCGCCATCGCGTCGCCCGCCACGCCCATGCGGCAGGTGCCGACAGGGTGATAGATCGTCTCGCCCGTGCGGCGGATCCAGGCGTCGATCTCGGCGTCGGTCTGCACGGCCGGCCCCGGCGAATGCTCGCCGCAGATGTAGGGCGCGAGCGCCGGCTGCTTGGCCACCTCGCGCATCATCTTCACTCCTTCGCGCAGGGCGCGGCGGTCTTCCTCGGTGGCGAGGTAGTTGGCGAAGATCGCGGGATCGTCCATCGGATCGGCGGACTTGAGCCCGACCTTGCCGCGGCTTTCCGGCCGCAGCTGGCAGACGTGGAAGGTGAAGCCGTCCTTCGGCACCGAGACCTTGCCGTGATCCTGCATGATGGCCAGCACCGTGTGGATCTGCAGGTCCGGGCGGTCCAGGTCCGGCCGCGAGCGCAGGAAGGCGCCGCTTTCCAGGAACTGCTGCCGGCCGATGCCCTTCTTGAAGAGCATGTAGTTCAGGCCGACGGCCAGGGTTTTGATCAGCCCCTTGCGCAGGGAGTAGAGCGTGATCGGCTGCGGACATTCCCAGGACATGCAGACGTCCAGGTGGTCCTGCAGATTGGCGCCAACGCCCTTCAACGCATGGACCACCGGGATCCCGTGCTTAGTGAGCTCGTCCGGATCGCCGACGCCCGACAGCTGCAGGATGTGCGGCGACTGCACCGCGCCCGCGCACAGCAGCACTTCGCCGTCAGTGTGGACCACGCGACGGGCGCCCTTGTCGTCCTGGATCTCGACCCCGGTCGCCCGGCCGTTTTCGATGACGATCTTCGTCGTCCGCACGCCCGTGAGCGCGGTCAGGTTGGGCCGGTTCAGCACCGGGTGCAGGTAGCCGCGCGCCGCGCTCCAGCGTTCGCCGTCGTGGACGGTGAGCTGGTACGGACCCCAGCCTTCCTGCTGGAAGCCGTTGAAGTCCTTCGTCAGCGGATAGCCCGCCTGGCCGCCGGCCTCGATCGTGGCCTTATAGATCGGGTGCGGGGACGAGGCCTTGGACACCTTCAGCGGCCCCTCGCCGCCATGCCAGGCGTCGCCGCCGCCCTCCAGGCTTTCCGAGCGCTTGAAGTAGGGCAGCACGTCGGCATAGCCCCAGCCGCCCAGGCCCATCTGCCGCCACTGATCGTAGTCGCGGGCGTGGCCGCGGATGTAGATCATGCCGTTGATCGACGACGATCCGCCCCAGCCCTTGCCCCGCGGCCACCACAGCTTGCGGTCGTCCAGGTTGGGCTCCGCCTCAGTCCAGAAGCCCCAGTTCTGCGGGTTCTTGCTGCCGATCAGGCCGCCCACGCCGGCGGGCATCCGGATCATCAGCGAGCTGTCCTTGCCGCCGGCTTCCAGCAGCAGGACGCGCTTGGTCCCGTCCTCGGTCAGCCGGTTGGCCAGCACGCAGC
>JAIXTR010000337.1 GCA_027483845.1 Caulobacteraceae bacterium
TCCGCACGAACTACCCCGACCTGAATGTGCCGTTCCATGCGCGTTGGCGCCATTTCACCGCCAACGGCCGCGACCTCTGGGCCGAGCTGGCGACGCCGTCCGACCCCGACGCGCGGGCGCGGGCCGCCTTCGATCTGGTGATCCCCTCCGTGCTGCTGGACGCGGGCGCCGGCATGGCCTGGCGCTACGACGACACGCCGACCGGCGCGCGGCTGAGCCGGTCCGAGGGCTTGGGCGTCGCCTCGCTCCGGTTGTTCGAATCCGGCGCCCTGTCCGCGGACCCTGGCGATCCCTTGCGGGCGGACGGGCTGGAACGCCTGAACGCCGACCTGATCGCCCAGGCCTTCCAGGTCACGGACGACAATCCGCTCGCGGGGGTGGAGGGCCGCGCCGCCCTGCTGCGCCGCCTGGGCGCGGCCGTCGGGCGCCCCGGCGACTTGTTCGATGCGATGAAGGCGCGGTCGCGCGACGGTCGACTGCCGGCGCCGATTATTCTGGAGGTGCTGCTGCAGGCGCTGGGGCCGATCTGGCCCGGTCGCCTGAACCTGGGCGGCATGCCGCTTGGCGATTGCTGGCGCCATCCGGCGGTCGACGGCTTCGTACCCCTGCACAAGCTCAGCCAGTGGATGAGCTATTCTCTCATCGAACCCTTGAACGCCGCCGGCGTCGAGGTGGTCGACATCGACGGGCTGACCGGTCTGGCGGAGTATCGCAACGGCGGCCTTTTCGTGGACATGGGGGTGCTGGCGCTGAGCGACCCGGCCGAGGCGGCCCGCGCCCATGCTGTCGACAGTCCGCTGATCGTGGGGTGGCGGTCGCTGACGGTGGCCTTGCTGGACCGTTTGGCGCCCCTGGTGCGCGAGCGGCTGGGCGTCACGGCTGAGGACTTCCCCCTCGCGCGCGTGCTGGAGGGTGGCTCCTGGGCGGCGGGCCGACGCATCGCCAGCGACAAACGGGCCGATGGCGGCCCTCCGATCACCGTCATCTCCGACGGCACAGTCTTCTAGAGGGCCCACCGACATGAACGGCGTCACCGTCGTCGATCACCCGCTGGTTCAGCACAAGCTGACCCTGATGCGGAAGAAGGACACCTCGACCAAGAGCTTCCGCCAGCTGCTCAAGGAGATCGGCGCGCTGCTCTGCTACGAGGTCACCCGCGATCTTCCGCTCGAGATGGTGGAGATCGAGACGCCGCTGCAGTCCATGCAGGCGCCCCAGCTGGTGGGGAAGAAGCTGGTGTTCGCGCCGATCCTGCGCTCGGGCATGGGCATGCTGGACGGCATGCTCGACTTGGTCCCGGCGGCCCGCGTGGCGCACGTCGGCCTCTACCGCGACCCGCAGACCCTGGCGTGCGTGGAATACTACTTCAAGGCGCCGGTCGACATCGCCGAGCGCACCGTGGTGGTGATCGACCCCATGCTGGCGACGGGCAACACCGCCATCGCGGCGGTCGACCGGCTGATGGAGGCGGGTGCGCGCTCGATCCGCATGGCCTGCCTGCTGGCCTCGCCCGAAGGAATCTCGAAGTTCCAGGGGCACCACCCCGACGTCCGGATCTGGACGGCGTCGATCGACGAGCGCCTGAACGACCACGGCTACATCCTCCCGGGGCTCGGCGACGCCGGCGATCGGATGTACGGCACCCGCTGAGCGACAATCTTTTGCCGAGGATTCAGGCGCCGGGGGTAGGGCGTGCTTCGATGCTGGGCGTTCCGCGGTAATTCACCCTCAGACACCGGTGTCGGCTGTGCGTCGCGGAACGGCGGTCCCAGAGTGGTCTTGCCCTCTCGGGGCGTTCTCCTTCCTCGAACTTCGGGCCGCGCGGCGAACCGCGCGGCCTTTTTTCGTTGAGCGCCTCAGGCGGCTGAAACGCGCGCCTGGATCAGCTTGATCGCCTCGTGCGCCGCAAGCGCGGCCCCTTCCTGCCAGGCGTTGATGTAGCTCATGTGTTCGCCCGCGAAGTAGAACGGGCCGTCCGGCTTGCAGAGCGTCGCATAGGCGCCTGTGCGCTGGGATTCGCTCCAATTCACCGCCACGCCTTCGCTGTAGGGCGTGTGCTTCCACGAGACCGAGAAGGGCTTGGTCAGTTCCTTGCCGCGGCCCGGGTGGAACTTCTCGATCACCCGGCGGGAGACGGCGTACCGATCCTCCAGCGACATGGCCGCATACCTGGGCGGATTGAGGAGGCCCGAGAAGCCGATGGAGTAGGCGCCCATCAGGATGCCGGTGTCTTCGCCGAAGCCGCCGGACGGATACCAGATCAGCTCGTTCGCCTCGTCGGTCCAGCCCAGTCCGCCGAACTGGTAATCGTCCTGCTCCCAGAACCGCCGGGACTGCCAGGCCACCTTGGTCGCGTGGTTGTAGGTCTTGCCGCCGCTCTGGATCGCCTCGCGCACCGGCGGCGAGAAGTCCCCCGGGATCTTGGCCAGGACGGGCAGGGGGATGGTGATCATCACATGGTCGGCGTCGAGCGTCCGGGCCGCCCCGCCCGCGGTGTAGGCGATGCGGGCGCCCTTGCCGTTGCGGCGGATCTCGCTGACCACCGCGCCGAAGGTCACGGCCGGCTTCACCTGCTCGTAGAGGGCGTAGGCGATGCGATCCA
>JAIXTR010000041.1 GCA_027483845.1 Caulobacteraceae bacterium
CCGTAGTAGTAGGGGTCCTGCACGTAGTAGCTGCGATAGGCCGCCGGCACGTAGGCCCCACGGCGCCAGTTGTGGCCCCGCACGACGGGACGATAGCCGTAGCCCGGCGCGTACCAGTAGCCGGCGCGGGCGCCACGGAAGTCGCGCCATTCGGCGCGGCCACGCCAGGTCTCGGCGCGGGCGCGGTTATATCGAACGTCCCGCTGGCTCTGCCGGACCTCTTCCCGGTCGCGGCGCAGTTCGCGTTGTTCGCGGCCGGTGACCACACCGTCGCGACGGGCGTCGCGGCGATCTTCCCGCAGTTCGCGGCGGTCTTCCTTGAGCTCGCGGCGGTCCTCGCGCCGCTCCTGCTGGTAGCCCGGCTGGGCGGATGCGGCGAGCGGGGTGGCGACGGTCGCGATGGCGACGGCGGCGTAGAGCAGATGTTTCATGGCGCGTCCTTGGTTGGCGTGTTCCATGCCGCTCATTTGGCGTGAGCGGCGCTGAACCCGTCCTGAACCCCCAGCTTCAGGTTCGGTTCATCGCCGCCGCCTGTCCGCCCCAAGTCGAGCGGGATCGAGAGTTTCGCCCGGAAGCCGCCCGGGGCGAACGCCAGGTCAGCGCTTCCGCCAAGCTCTCCGGTGACCGACCCCTGCGCCATGCGGAGGCCAAATCCGCGCCGCCGCGGCGCCGCCGCGATCAAGGGCGGCCCGCCGCTTTCGGCCCAATCCAGCAGCAGTTCGGCGCCCGCCCCGCCCGGCAGCACCTCCCATGTCACCCGTACGCGCCCGTCGGGCGTGGACAGCGCCCCATAGGTCGCCGCGTTGGCGGCCAGCTCATGGAACACCATCCCCAGCGCCAACGCCTCGCGCGGCGCCAGGTCCACATCGGGGCCCTGCAACTGCACCTGGTGCGGCGGGTAGGGGCCAAGCTGTTGCGCCAGCAGTTCGGCCAGGTGCGCCCGCTCCCAGGCGGTGCGGGTCAGGGCGTTGTGCGTCTGCGACAGCGCGATCAGCCGCGCTTCGAACAGGTCGCGGAAATCGTCGAGCGAGCCCGCGCGCATGGCCGACTGGCGCGACATCGACTGGACCGCGGCCAGCGTGTTCTTCACCCGGTGGTTCAACTCGTCGATCAGCAGCCGCTGGCGTCGTTCGCTGTCGGCGACCTCGTCGCGGGCCTGCCGCTCGCCGGTGACGTCCAGGATCACGCCGGCCATCCGCCGCCGGCGGGGCTCGCCGCTCATGATCCGCCCACGCATGCAAATCCATCGGCCGTCGTCGGTCAGGGTCGGCAGGCGGAAGGTCTCGGAAAACGCCTGGCCCTCGGCGATCGCCTCCGCCAGGCGCTGCGCGGCCACGGGCGAGAGGGCGGCGAGCGCGTTCAGGTCGAAGGGCGCGTCCGGGTTGCGGCCCAGCAGGCGCTTGCCCTGTCCCGAGACGTCGAGGCGCATGTCCGAGACATGGAGCTCCCAGTATCCCACGCCGCCGGCGTCGAGGCCCGCCAGGCAGGACGGCCGGATCCATTCGCCGGTCCAACGCGACGCCGCCAGCGCCAAAGCGCCGGTCCTGGGCCCCAGATTGGCCGTCAGGCGCGATAGCGCACCAAAGATCGAAGGATATTCCTGCGGCATTCGCCCCGACTCGACCCGCGACCAAGAGTTATCTCTAAACCCGCCAAGACCAAGCAAAGATGCAACCAAGGCATGCACTAACTCGCGTAACAAGATTCATCGAATGTCGGCTCGCCGACCCTCGTGCGGGATTGGCGCGTCCATTGCAGCGCGGCACGCGAGGATGCTTGCAACTGGCGCCGTCGACGGCGCGTAATCCGCAGGGACCATGCAGACCAAGGCCGCTCGACTTTCCGATCTGTTGCGCGCCCGCGCCCCCGTCGGGGCGCCTGTGGAACTGCTGCTGGATTCCTGGTCGGCGGTCGAAGATGCGGTGCTGGCCGATAGCGGGCGTGCCTGCGAGGACTTCGCCGCCGCCGCCAACGCCCTTCCCGCAATGGCCGGCGCCATCGCCGACCGGCGGGCCCTCGCGGTCGCCGTGATGGGCGCGCGCGGACAGGTCTGTTTCGCCGACGACGGCTACCTCGCCCTGTTCCCCCATTCCGACGATCTGCGTCCCCTTTTGAAACGCGCCTTGCGGGAGGGTCCCATCGTGGGCCTTGTCGAAGGCGCCGGCGGTGCGGCCTTCACCGCCTGGGTGGGCGACGCCACCGCGGCCGCGCGTTGGCCGCTGGGCCCCGAAGCCGCCTCGGCCCTGCGGGACGGATCGGACCGGCTGGTGGTGGTCGTCAGCGCGCCGTCGCGATCGTCTGAGCTGGCCCGGCGGGCCGCCCGCGCGCTGGATCTCACCGCCCTGGAGGCCCGCCTGGCTGAGGCGCTGCTGTTCGCGCCCAACCTGGATGTCGCCGCCGCCGATGCGGGCGTGGGCCGCGAGACCGCGCGCGACGCCCTTCGCCGCATCAACGCCAAGGCCGGCGTGCGTCGCACCCCCGAACTCATCGCGCGCCTGGTCGCCATCATGTGCGTCGCCGGCGACCGCCCGGACGGCGACGAGGCCGTGGCGGAGAGCGCCTTTGGCCTCACGCCGGCCGAGGCCCGCGCGGCCACCTTGATCGCGCACGGGGCCACGGCGCCGGAAGCAGCCCAGGCGCTGGGGCTCAGCCCGGAGACGGTCAAGACCCATATGAAGTCGGCCCTCCAGAAGACCGGGACCAAGGGCGCCAAGGATCTGGCCCGCCTGCTGGTCGAGGCCCGCGAACTTGTGGCGGTCACCTCGGCGGCCGAGCCGCTGATGGGCGAAGAAGACGGAGGCGGTCGGCTCCGGATCATCGCGTCGCTGGTCGGCGCCCGGCGTGTCGCCCTGATCGACTATGGCCCCTATGACGGTGAGCCGGTGATCGTGTTCCACGGCGCGGCCGCGGGTCGGCGAATTCCCGAGGCGTTCCGCCGGAGCCTCGTGGCCGCGGGCCTGCGCCCGATCGTAGTTCAGCGTCCGGGCTTCGGGCTCACCGACCCGGCCGTGGACGACTACGTCCAAACCGGCGCCCAGGACATCGCCGCGACGATCGATCGGCTACGGCTTCGCCAGGTCAGGATGCTGGCGCGCGACACCGGCATTCCGGTCGCGCTGGAGTTCGCGGCCAGCTATCCCGACCTGCTGAGCCAGGCGGTCCTGCTCAATCCGCATGCGCCGAACAATCGGGCCGACGATCGGCCGACACTGGTGGCGGCCATGCAGCGGCGGCTGCTGCGCAATCCTGACCTGGTGGTGGCCTTCGCCGAGTTCCTGCGCCGCCAGGCCACGACGCCGCTGCTGGAACAGATCCTGGCCAAGGTGTTCAGCGATCTGCCCCTCGACGCCCAGACCCTGCGCGACCCGGCGGTCCGGGCGTTTCTGATCCGGGACATCCAGGCGTTGTGCGCCCGTTCGGCCTGGGGCTTCGCCTCCGAGCACGCCGCGTACGCCAATGGCTGGCGGCCGCCGGCGCGGTTGGGCGGCTCGCGCTGGACCGCAGCGGTCTCGTCAGGTCTCGCCGATGACGCCGATCTGTCGTGGCTTAACATCCCGACCCTGCGCTCGGTCCGGCTGGAGGGGGCGGGCGTCCTGCCCCAATTCACGCACCCCGAGGCGCTTACCGCGCTGCTGACGGGCCCCTGATCCAACACCCCCAATCGGGGGAGGCCCGCCGTACGACCGCGACCTAGCCTGTCCCCTCGTAAGGCGTTCAGGGGGCAAACATGCAAAAGTCATTCATCATCGGGCTGGCCGCGGCCGGCCTCGTCGCGGGGTCGGCGTCGGCCCAGGCGCTGCAGGTGAACTATCCTGGTGATGCGTCCATGGACTGCGCCGCCATCGCCGCCGAAGGCTCGCGGATGGATCAGCTGGTGGCTGACGCCAACGCCCAGGCCGCGAAGGCGAGCGGCTCGGCCCAAGGCGCAAGCGTGGCCTCGACCGTCGCGATGCAGGGGCTGATGCGCACCGGAATGCTCGGGCGCGTCCCGGGGGCGGGGATGTTCGCCAACAACATGGCCAGCGCCGCGAAACAGCGCGCCGACCAGGTCCAGGCGCAAAGCCAGCAGACGATCCAGACGGCCAGCACCCGCAAGGCGCTGTTGGCCGGTCTCTACGCGGGCAAGAGCTGTGATGCGCCGGCGCCCGCGCCGGCCGCCACGCCCGCGCCCACGGGGTTCTAGCGTGCGGGGCCGGACCCGGCCCGGCCATCCACTCTCCCGTGTAGGCCGCGTGCGCGGGGGTATCGCCCCCATGCGACCTCCCGTCGGCGGCCTTGTGGATGGTCGGACCCGATCCGGCCCCGATAACACCGGTCCTCGCGCGAGCGGCGAAGGTGGTTGCCTTCCCCGCCCGGGTTCGCCAAAGCTCAACCCCATGACGACCCGCAAACGCCCGGGACAGATCGCGCTCCAGGCGTTGATAACGATCG
>JAIXTR010000051.1 GCA_027483845.1 Caulobacteraceae bacterium
ACCGGATCGGCCCAGGTCGCGGCGCGCAGGGCGACGCAGGTCAGCGCGGGCGGATCGGGGCGGGTGGCGGTTCGGCTCCTCACGGCCCCGCCTATAGCGCATCGGCGCGCTGTTGACCTGCCGCCTCGTCAAGCGCGCCGAATGGCGAAAACGCCAGGGAGGCCACATGTCCTACGAGACGCTGCTCTACGAAACCGACGGGCCGGTGCTGACCATCACCCTCAATCGCCCCGACAAGCTGAACGCCTACACCGCCGTCATGGGCGCGGAGCTGGCCGACGCCTTCAACCGGGCGGACGCGGACGACGCCGTGCGGGTGGTGATCGTCACCGGCGCCGGGCGCGGCTTCTGCGCCGGGGCCGACATCTCCGGCGGCGCCGGCGCCTTCGACGCCAAGGCCGAGGGCTCGGTGGCCTTTGCCGCGCCGGGCCAGCCGCGGCAGACCGGCGGCGGCTTCGTCGAGGCCATCTTCAACTGCCGCAAGCCGTCCATCGCCGCGATCAACGGGGCGGCGGTCGGCGTCGGCGCGACGCTCACCCTGCCGATGGATATCCGCATCGCCGCCGAGGGGGCCAAGATCGGCTTCATCTTCGCCCGGCGCGGCCTGGTGCCGGAGGCCGGCAGCGCCTGGTTCCTGCCCCAGCTGGTTGGCCTGCCCACCGCCCTGAAGTGGTGCCTGACCGGCCGGCTGCTGTCCGCCGCCGAGGCCGAGGCCGGCGGGCTGCTGGCCGAGGTGACGGCGCCCGACCAGCTCCTGGCCCGCGCCCGCGACCTGGCGCGCGAGATCGCCGACAACACCGCCCCGGTGTCCATCGCGCTCGCGCGCCAGATGCTGTGGAAGTTCGCCGGCCAGGACAGCCCCGACGGCGCGCTTTCCATCGACGGACACCTGTCCATGGTGCTGGGCGCCGGGCCGGACGTGAAGGAGGGCGTCGCCGCCTTCCTGGAGAAACGCCCACCCAACTTCCCCGGCAAGGTCTCCAGCGACATGCCCGAGGCCTGGATCAAGGCGCGCTAGAGCGAACGGGGTGGCGACACGGCCGCCACCCCCTCATTCCTAGGACGTCTGACCTAGAACGTCTGGCCCACCTTCACGCCGATGGTCCGGGGCCGGATCGGGATCGTATAGACCCGGCTGCAGACCGAGGCGGCGCACTGCACGAACCGGTCGTTCTGCCCGTCGTCGTCGAACAGATTCTTGGCGAACGCCTCCACCCGCCAGCTGTCGCGCTGCACCCCGAAGACGAAGTCGAACGTCGTCGAACTGGGCAGCTTGCCGATCACCGACCGGTCGCTGGCCCGCAGGTCGGGATAGGCCGACCCCGTGTGCACCACCGAACCCTGTGCATGGGCCTCCATGTCGCCCAGCATCCACTCGTAGCGCGCCGACAGGTTGCCCTTGAACTTCGGCGTCACCGGCAGCGACGTGCCCTTCAGCGCTTCCGGCGGATTGGCCGGGTTGGGCACATAGTCCTCGTTCAGCTCGGCGTCCGTGTAGGCCGCCGCGCCGATCAGGGTCAGCCCGTCCGCCACCAGCCAGTTGATGTCGGACTCCACGCCCTTCATCTTCGCCTTGCCGGCGTTGCGGATCTCGGTCAGCCCGTTGGCCCCCAGGAACGAGAACTGGAAGTCGTCCCACTTCTCGTAGAACACCGCCCCGTTCCACCGCAGGCGGTTTTCCAGCCAGCTCGTCTTCCAGCCCACCTCGTGGTTCTTCAGGAAGTCGGCGTCATAGGGCGGAAGCGTCCCGCGCCGGTTGATCCCGCCCGGCCGGAAGCCGGTCGACAGGGTCGCATAGACCATCTTGTCGTCGGTGATCTTGTAGGTGGCGTTGATCCGATAGGTGTGGCCGTCGCCCTTCGTGGTCTTGTCCACGTTGGTGCAGGGGGCGCCCTCGACGATCGGCGTCGGCGAGCCCAGGGGCGCCACGCACTGCCGTTGCCCGGTGCTGCCGTACCCGGCCCCGAAGCCGAAGAAGCCCTCCAGCGAGTTCTTGTACTTGAAGAACCGGATGCCCCCCGTCACCGACAGCTTGTCGGTGATGTCGAAGGTGCCGTCGGCGAAGGCGGCATAGTCGCGGTCGGTCCGCAGCTGCTTGGTCAGCCACAGCGTATCGGGCCAGCCGGGCACCTCGCTGATGCGCGCCAGGTTGTCGATCCGGTAGCGCTGCTCGATGTTGTGGGTCTGCTTCTGGTAGAACAGCCCCGCCACCACCTTGAAGCGGTTCTCGGTCGGGCTGGCCACCCGCAGCTCATGGCTGGTCTTCTTGAAGTAGTCGCGGCCCTGGATGTACTGCGACGTGTTGATGAAGTTGCCCGCATCGTCCGTCGTATAGGCGCCGTACCCGAACAGGGTGTCGTAGAAGAAGCTGTAGTCGGAATAGTCGCTGTCGGTGTCGATCCAGCGGCGCATGTGCGCCCCGGCGTACAGCACGTCCAGGTTGGCGACCTTGCCCTCGATGGCCAGCGCCGCCTGCACCCACTTGTCGTCCGAGCCTTCGGGATAGTAGCGGCTGATCTTCAGGTCGCCCTTGGACGGATCGGCCGCGAAGCCGCCGTCGGCCTGGGTGCGCTGGCCCATCAGGGTGGGCGTCACCGACCAGCTCTCATTCAGGTCGACCTTCAGCGCCGCGCGGGCGCCCACGATATCGACCTCGTTGTAGTCGTTCTCGACCTGGCTGGCGTTGTTCACCGCGATGTTGCCGGTGGGGAAGACGAACGAGCCGGGCACGTTGTCGATGTATCCGCCGTCGTGCTCGGCCCAGGCCACCAGGCGCACCGCCGCCTTTTCATGCAGCGGGATGTTCACGAACCCCTCGGCGCCATAGCCGACGTCGCCGTGGGCCACCGAGTTCAGCTCCAGGTCGTAGCCGGCCGCGAAACCCGAGGCGTCGGGCTTGTTGGTGATGATCCGGATGGTCCCGGCCTGCGAGCTCGCCCCGTACAGCGTGCCCTGCGGCCCGGCCAGCACCTCGACGCGCGCGATGTCGTAGATGTGGACGTCCAGCGGCCCGGTGATCGTCGTCACCGGCTGTTCGTCCAGATAGACGCCGACGCTGGGCAGCGGGCCCGAGTGGTTGTTGTTCTCGCCCGAGGCGACCCCGCGCATGTAGAAGTTCGAGAAGCCCGGCGCGCCCGTGGGCGCCGTCACGCTGGGCATGAACCGCACATAGTCGGTGGTGTCGTTGATCTGCAGCGCGTCCAGCCGGTCCCCGCCCAGGGCCTGGATGCTGATCGGCACGTCCTGCAGGTTCTCGGACCGCTTCTGGGCGGTCACCACCACCTCGTCGAGCTGCGCCTCCGCGGTCTGGGCCAGGGCCGGCCCGCACACGGCGGTGAGCATGCTGCTGGCCAACAGGCCAAGGGTCCGGTTTCGCCGGTGGTTTCGCATTGTAGTCCCCCTCCTCGTAACGCTAGGCGCCTCAGGTCCCGGGCGCTTGCGGGTAGGTGTCGAGCACAGGTCCCAGCGCGGCCTTCAGCTCGCCAAGCCAGGGTTCGTAGTTCCGCCAATGGTCCGCGGCGTCGGTGAAGATCGGCCGACGCACCTGCTCCGAACTGGCCGTGCGCACGGCGCGGTCGTTCTCGTAGAACCGCAGGCAGGCGTCCTCGAAGGGAAGACCGCAGTGCGCCAGCAAGGCGCGCGTTTCCGCCTCCGGATCGGCCACCATCTGCTCATAGATCACGCGATGCACCCGGCCGGGCAGCACGGCGTCCACATGCGCCATCAGGTCCACGTAGTCGGCGTAGTAGCGTCCGATGTCCTTGAGATCGTAGGTAAATCCCTGCCCACGGGCGAAGTGCTGCTTGAAGCCCGAGAAGCCGCAGCCCAGGGGATGGCGCCGCGCGTCGATGATCTTCGCGTTCGGCAGGGCCAGGTGGATCAACCCCACATGCGCCCAATTATTGGGCATCTTGTCGATGAAGAAGGGCCGGCCCAGCTTCCGGTGCACCGCCGCGCCGGCCAGATAGGCCTCGCCCAGCCCCTCGAGTTCAGTGGGCGCGAGTTCGGCCAGCGCCTCGGGATAGCGGCTCTCCGACGCGCGCTTGGCCTTGCCCCCCAGCCGCCGCGCGAGCGCGATGATGTCCGGCAGCTCCTGCGTCCCCTCGACCTGGCTGTGGCTGGCCAGGATCTGCTCCACCAGCGTCGATCCCGACCGCGGCAGCCCGACGACGAAGATCGGATCCGGCGCGCTAAGGCCGTGGCCCGCGCGGGCCGCCAGGAACGGCGCGGTCAACAGCGCCTTGGCCCGTCGCACCTGATCCGTCGTCTCGTCGGCCTCGTAGTCCAGGCCCTGGCGGCGCAGCGCATTGCCCCGCGCATAGTGCCCGAACGACGCCTCGAACGCGCCCGCGTCCTCCCGCGCCTTGCCCAGGGCGAACTCCAGGTGGAAGCGGTCCTCGTCGGTCAGGTCGGCCCGCGTCAGCTGCCCCGCCATCGCCGCCACGTCGGCCGCGCTGAAGGTGACGGTCTTGAGGTTGGCCAGGCTCCACCACGCCTCGCCGAACTGCGGCGCCAGCGCCACGCAGCGGCGATAGGCCTCGATGGCCTCGGCCTGCCGCCCCACCGTCTTCAGCGCGTGGCCATAGCTCATCCACACCTTCGGCTGGCGCGGCTGGTCCTTCAGCACCCCGGCATAGAGCGCGATGGCCTGGGCGTACTCGCCGATCCGCGCCAGGGCGGCGGCCTTCAGGTTGCGATAGCCCGGGTTCCCCGGATCCTCGGCCAGCAGGATATCGGCCTGGGCGATGGCCGCCGGCGACTTGTTCTGGCGGTACAGCACCGTCGCATAGTTGTGCCGCGCCGCCGTGAAGCCCGGCGCCAGCTCGACGCAACGGGCCAGCAGGTTCTCCGCGTCGTCGTAGCGGCCCAGGCGCATGCCCGTCTCCGCCAGCATCCGGATCGCCGCCACGTCCGTCGGCCGGGCCATCAGG
>JAIXTR010000620.1 GCA_027483845.1 Caulobacteraceae bacterium
GATTTGGCGGGGTGTCGCTCATCGCCGTCGCGACCGGCGCCGCGGTCTGCGCGGCGAGCGGCGTGCCCGCAGCGCTGTGGGGACGAAACCTGGCGGCCTGGGTCGTCGGGGCGGCCGCAGCCGCGGGGGTCGCGTGGGCCTGGCGGCCGGCGATGGCCTCGGCGGCGCTTTGGCTGACGCCCCTGGGGCTCGGCGCGACGTTCCTCGCGCCCGGGATGGACGGGGTTCATCGCTGGACCGACATCGGACCGCTGCACATGAACATGGCCATGCTTCTGCTGCCGGCCGCTGTCGCGGCCTTGCCGGCGGCGAACGGGTCGCGGCCGATGTCCTGGGTCGCCATGCTGCTGTCCCTGACGCTTCTGACCCTGCAGCCGGACGCGTCGCAGGCGACGAGCCTGGCGGCTGTCGTGGCCCTGATCGCCGCCGGCTCAGCGCCCCGACCGGGCCTGCGCCTGGGACGGATCGCCATCGCCGCGGGCGCCGCCGCTGTCGCCTGGCTGCGTCCCGACCCGCTGCTGCCCGTGCCCGAGGTCGAGGGGATCGTCGGCCTGGCGTTCGCCGTGTCGCCCTGGGCCGGCGGGTTGGCGGTGATGTCCCTGGCCGCCGTGGCGGCGGCGCCTGTTCTGTGGACGCGCGCCCGAGCGCCCGCGCTGAAGCTGGCCGGCGCGGCGCTGGGGCTCTGCCTGCTGGGCTGGGCGGCGACGCCGATGTTGGGCGCCTTCCCGGTTCCCCTGGTGGGCGTGGGGCTGAGCCCGATCCTAGGCGCCTGGCTGGGCGCCGGCGTGCTGGCGGGCCGGATGCGGGCGGAAGCGTAAGCTTACGGCACTTTCCCGCTGGCGCGCCCGCCCCATCTCTCTCCCACAAGACGGGAGGGTCGGATGGGTCTGTTGATCGGTGTGCTGGCGGCGATGCTTTGGTCTTGTCACCCTTCGCCGAGCGGCGCGTGGCTTCGACGCTGGATGGTCGAGCGGCCCGCCGCCGGACTGTTGCGCATGCGCGCCGCGCACGTTGCGTTTCTGGTGGTCGCCGTGGCGGCCGTGGTGCTGGCATTCCACCTCTTCGAGATGGAGGGCGTGCGCGTGGTCGGGGCGGCCGTTGTCGAGGCGGCGCCGTGGATCCTGACCCTGGACGTCGGCGTCGTGATCGAACTCTACGCGGTGCTGTGGGTCCTCGGCGCGACCCGCGCGGCCAAGGCCCTGGCGCTGTCGGTCCGGACCTTGGCGAGCCAGACCGTGCGCGGGGCATGGCGGATGTGTCGGGGCGGGCGACGGCCGGTCGTGGACCGCCGCCGTCCGCGCGTTCCGAAAGGGCGCGCCGCCGATCCCGACGGTCCTGGATGGCTCGTCTATGCGTGACCACATGCGGAAACGCATAACCATCAGGCGAAATCGCTGATCTATGCAGTGTTCAGATGCTGCTATGTAGAGGTCGTCCACACGGACGGCCCCGCTCCCCCGGGGTTTCCCTCGAAACGAACCCAGGTGTCTCATGTCTCTCGCAACCTTCGAACGCGGCTTCGACCGCATCGCCCCTGTCTTCCTGATGGCGCTCGGCCTGTTCGCGGCTGTCTCGACGGCGGGGCTGGGGGCCTGACAGGTCGACCACCCTCACCGCAGCGGATGGAAAGGGCCCCTCGCGGGCCCTTTTTCGTGGGCGCTGCATCCATGGCTCAGCTTGGCCCGTATCTTGCTGCGGAGGGCCTGTGTCGGGGCATTCCCTCCCAGAGTGAAATTCCCCTGCCGATTGTCCTTCGTTGCTGCGGCGCCACTTAAGGCGCAGCTTGAAGTTGGTAACTGCGACGCGATCCCCCGCGCGGCGCTGTAACGGGAGCAGGTCCATGCCGTTGAACGGGCACGGAATCTCGGGCGGTCTGGGACGCGGCGCCAAGGGCGCGGCGGCCGTCGCCATGCGCGTTTTCACGCCGTCAGCCGCAGGACAAACCGTCGCGCTCGGGGCGCCGTTAATGACTCTTGGGCAGAAATGCGGCATCTCTGCCGTAGGCTGGGTTCCGCAAGGGACGCCGGGCCGATCTGGCGAGCTTCGAGTAACCGCACCCGTGACATTCGGAACGACCTTGAAGGCCGATCTCGGCGTCGTCGGGATGGATGCGTAGCATGACGGACGCCATCAACATCGACCGCCGTCCCGCACGCACGCGCAGGAACGCCCTGCTGGCCTGGGTTTGGCCCGACCCGCGCGACGATCGCGACAAGGGCGGCGGCTGGCTGGAAACCCTGCTGGCCTGGATGTGGCCGACCCCCACCTACGACGGAACATTCGGACGTGGGCGCGGCCTGATGGCGGCGCTGTTCGGCTGGGCCTTGCCTGGTCAACTGGGCGGGTCGTTGAAACGCTTCTGGCGCAAGAGCTGGCTCTGGAGCTGGATGTGGCCCGGTCAGGTCGTGGGTCCCGACGGCGAGATCTGCGCCGCCGCGCCCTGGCAGGCGGACAGGCGCCGCAAGAGCGGCCTGATCTTCATGATGATGGCGGCTGCCGCGATTGCGGCCCCGACCTTCATGGAAGGCAATGGCGTCCTCGACGCCGGTCGCCTGAACCTGTTCCGTGGCGGCGGCGACGCCGGTGACGCAGGCAGCGCGGGGACGGGCGGAAACGGCGGCGGCAGCGGCGCAGGCGCTCAAGGGTCTGGCGGCGGCGCTGGCGGCGGCCAGACCGGCGGCGGCCAGGGCGGCCAAGGGGGCTCCGATGGCGGCGGCGCTGGCGAGGGCGGCGTGCAGGGCGGTGACGGCGGCACGACGCCCGATACCGTGACCCCGCAGCCCGGCGCCCCGCAGCCCGGCGATGGCCTGACCTTCCTCGACCCGCCGACGAACCCCGGCGTCGATCCGACGGACTTCGGCGGCGACACCGACTTCGGCATCGGCGGCTTCGGCGGCGGCGGCGGCGCTGGTGGTGGTGGAACGGGCGGCGGTGGCGGCGGGCAGCCGACGACCCCCACCGATCCGACGACCCCGACAAATCCAACGACCCCCGGCGGAGTCGATCCGACGACGCCGATCCTGCCACCAACACCGCCGACCGACCGGCCGACGGTCCCCGGCGACCCGACCATACCCACGCCCGGCGGCGGCGGGCAGCCCGGCTTCCTGAATCCGGATCCTCCCGGGGGCGGCGGCAAGAACCCCAGCGATCCTCCGCGTGAGCCGCCGGTGGTGACTCCGATCCCGGAGCCGGCGACCTGGGCGATGATGATCCTGGGCTTCGGCGCGGTCGGCTACGTGATCCGCCGTCGTCGGTTCGCCGCGACGGTCGCCTAGCACCCGACCCCGTCAGTAGGGGTTGTAGTATCGCGGCGGCGGCCAGGCTTGCCGCTGCGGCGGCGGCGTCCAGCGCGGATCCTCATCCTCCTCGGCCTGCCGGGCATAGGCGCGGCGTCGCTCCTCCTCGTAGGCCCGCTGACGCGCCTCGGCATAGGCGCGCTCGGCCTGGGCGGCTTCGAGGCGTCGCTGGCGGTCCGCCGCTTCCTCCACCTGGCGGCGTTGGGCCTCGGCCGCGGCGGCCTGAGCCTGGACCGCGGCCAACTGCGCATCGTTCAGGGCCTTGGCGCGACGCTCTGACTCGGCCCGGTCGCGGGCGGCCTGCTCCGTGGCCATGCGGTCGCGATGCGTGTTGGCGGCCTGGGCCCCACACAGGCGGAGGTCGGCCAAGCCCTGCTGGGAGCCAGCGAGGGAGGCGGTGAGCGGCTCGTCCGACAACCAGGCCACGCCCAGGGTCCCGCCCTTGCGCATCGCCGCCTCCGTCTCCTCAGACAGCACCAGCTCGCCGGTCGCGCCATCGCCGCGCAGCATCAGGTTGGAGAACCGCGCCTTGTCGATCCGGATGGGCAGGAAGGCGCGCGCCGGCAGGTCGTCCTTGAAGAACTGCAGGCTGACCAGCTGGCCGTCCGAGGTGAGGGTGACCGGCGTGACGCCGCCCGACCGTCCCACCAGCTCGAGA
>JAIXTR010000201.1 GCA_027483845.1 Caulobacteraceae bacterium
ACGACGCCGATCAGCAGGGTCCACGCGAAGCCCCGGATCGGCCCGGAGCCGAACTGGAACATGATGATGGCCGAAATGGCGCTGGTGATGTTGGCGTCCAGGATCGAGACCAGGGCGCGGCTGTAGCCGTGCTCCAGGGCCATGATCGGTGTTCGCCCGGCATGCGCCTCGTCGCGCACCCGCTCGTAAATCAGCACGTTGGCGTCGACCGCCACAGCGAGGGTCAGGATCAGACCCGCGATGCCCGGGAAGGTGAGCGTCGCCTGGGTCATCGACATGATCCCCAGGATGAGCAGCACGTTCACGATCAGCGCCAGGGCTGCGAACACCCCGAAGAGCCCATAGGCCAGGACGATGAAGACGATGATCGCCACGCCGCCGATCACGAGGGAGACGGCGCCGGCGCGGATCGCGTCCGCGCCCAGCTCGGCGCTGACGGTCTGCTGTTCCTGGATGGTGAGCGGCGCCGGGAGGGCGCCGGCGCGGAGCAGCACGGCCAGGTCGTTGGCGCTCTCGGCGGTGAAGTTGCCGCTGATCTGGCCGTTGCCGCCGGTGATCGGGTTGATGATGTTCGGGGCCGAGATCACCTTGTTGTCGAGGATGATCGCAAAGCGCTTGTTGACGTTGGCCGTGGTCACGGCGCCGAAGCGCTTGGCGCCGATCCCGTTGAACCGGAACGTCACCACGGGCCGACCCGTCTGCTGGTCGAAGCTGGCCTGAGCGTCGGTCAGCATCTCGCCCGTCACTTCGGCGCGGCGCTTCACCACGTAGAACGGCTGAACGTCATCGCCGGGAACCAGCATCGTGCCCGGAGGAACCCGACCCGCCTGGGCCTGGGCCAGATCGGCGGTCTCGTCCACCATCTGGAAGGTGAGCTTGGCGGTCTGGCCGACGATGGCCTGTAGCTTCTTGGGGTCGCTCTCGCCGGGGGCGGCGATGGAGATCCGGTTGGTCCCCTGGCGCCGGATGTCCGGCTCCTTGGTGCCCAGCTCGTCGATCCGGCGACGGATCACCTCGATCGATTGCTCCACGGCCTTGGCCGACTGCGCATCGAGCGCCTGCGCCACATAGGCGACGCGGATGCGCTGATCGGGCGCCGAGCTTACCGTCACGTCGCGACCGCCCGTCGCCATCGCCGAGCCCAGCGACTCCCGCAGCGCCTTCAACGCCGCCGGAACCTGAGCCGGATCATTGATGCGGACGTTCACCTCGCCGTTCACCACGCCGAGGCCGGTGAAGTCGATCTGCGCCTCCCGCAGCGCGTTCCGCGCGTCCTCGACCAGGTTGGTGAGCAACTCATTGCGCAGGGCCGCGGTGTCGACCTCGTAGAGCAGGTAGGACCCGCCCTGGAGATCGAGGCCGAGGTTCAACGTCTGCTTGGGCATGAAGCCGGGCAGGTTGTCGCGCACCGAGGCCGGCAACACGTTGGGCAGCGTGAAGAGGATGCCATACAGCGTCGCCAGGACGACGAGGATGACCCTCCAGCGGGAGACGGTGATCATCGAGAGGGTGCTTTACGCCTTGGAGTCGTTGGCCGGGGCGGGTTCGCCCTTGGCGCGGACGTCGGAAATCATGCCCTTCACCACCTTCACGGTGACGCCGGTGGCGATCTCGACGCCGACTTCCTTGTCTTCGACGCGCACGACCTTGCCGATCATGCCGGAGGACAGCACGACGACGTCGTTGCGCTTCAGCGCCGCCAGCATCGTCTGGTGCTGCTTCATCCGCCGCTGCTGCGGACGGATCATCAGGAAGTAGAACAGCACGACCAGGGCCACGAGCGGCAGGAACTGCAGCAGCATGGCCTCGGGGCCGCCCGCAGCGGCGCCGCCGGCGGCTTGGGCATAGGCAGGGGTGGCGAACATGGCCTCTCCGAAACTGGGCAAGCGAGCGCTCCCTCACATAGGGGCCCGCCAAAGTCGGCGGAAGCTATGCGGACAGGCCTGCTTTTGCAATGGAACGCCTACGTGTATGGCCTGCCCGTCATGGATCGCGACCTTACGCCCCTCCTCACCCGCATCGCCGAAGCGCTGGAGCGCCTGGCGCCGGCGGTCAGCGCCAAGGCCGATTTCACGCGGGCCCGCCTGTTCCGCCACGACCCCGCGACCGGCGGCTTCCACGCGGCGCCCGACTACCCGCTCGCGCTGGACAGTCTCATCGGCGTCGATCGGCAGAAGGCGCGGTTCCTGGAGAACCTCGAGCGGTTCGCCGGCGGCCTGCCCTACAACCACGCCCTGCTCTGGGGCGTGCGCGGCACCGGCAAGAGTTCGCTGGCCAAGGCGGCGTTCATGGCCGCAGCGGCGAAATCGGCGGATCTGAAGCTGGTCGAGGTGGATCGCGATCAGGTCACGGCCCTCCCCCCCCTGTTCGACGACCTACGCGACCGGCCCGAGCGGTTCCTGGTGCTGTGCGACGACCTCTCGTTCGAGGAAGGCGCCGCCGCCGCCAAGGCGCTGAAATCGGCGCTGGAAGGCGGGGTTTCCGGTCCCCCGGCGAACGTGCTGTTCGTCGCCACCTCCAACCGCCGCCACCTGATGCCGCGGGGCCACCAGGAAGATCGCGGACTGGTCGCCGCCCACGAGGACGCCGAGGAAGAGGTCAGCGTCTCGGACCGCTTCGGGCTGTGGGTGGGCTTCCCGCCCATGGACCAGCCGACTTACCTCGCCGCGGTGGCCGCCTATGCGACGCGATTCGGCCTGGACGCGCCCGACCTGGACCGCCGGGCGCTGCAATGGTCGCAACTTCGCGGGTCGCGGTCCGGTCGCGTCGCCTGGCAGTTCATCCGCGATCTCGCCGGCGAATTGGGCAAGCCGCTGCCGCTCTGAGCGGGTCGGAGGCCAATTCTCCAGCCCCGAATTCAAATCCCCGATCCTCCAATTCTATAGAATCGCCCGGAGAAATCTGGCGTTCGCCGTGGATTTGCGACGCGATCACGGCCCGTTATTTTTCGCGGATCCCCGAGACGCCCGTCGATAATTTGGGGAATGCG
>JAIXTR010000549.1 GCA_027483845.1 Caulobacteraceae bacterium
CGCTGATGGAGATCGTCTCCAAGCCCGACATGCGCACCTCGGAAGAGGCCGCCGCCTACGTCAAGAAGCTGCGGACGATCCTCGTCTATCTCGGCACCTGCGACGGCGACATGGAGAAGGGCAACCTGCGCGCCGACGTGAACGTCTCCGTCTGCCGGCCGGGCGACTACGAGAAGTTCCGCGAGACCGGGTCGTTCAGCCACCTGGGCACGCGCTGCGAGATCAAGAACGTCAACTCGTTCCGCTACATCCAGCAGGCGATCGAGTACGAGGCGCGCCGGCAGATCGAGATCCTGGAGGACGGCGGCAAGATCGACCAGGAGACCCGCCTGTTCGACCCGACCAGGGGCGAAACCCGCTCCATGCGCTCGAAGGAAGAGGCGCAGGACTATCGCTATTTCCCCGACCCCGACCTGATCCCGCTGAAGTTAGATCCGGCGTGGATCAAGGCCATCGAGTCCACGCTGCCCGAGCTACCGGACGAGAAGAAGGCGCGCCTGCAGTCGCAGTACGGCCTGACCGCCTACGACGCCGGCGTCCTGATCATCGAGCAGGCGCGGGCCGACTTCTATGAGGCGGCCGCCAAGGGCCGTGACGCCAAGCTGGTCGCCAACTGGGTCACCAACGACCTGGCCGCGCGCCTGACCGCCGGCGGCATCGACATCGCCGACAGCCCGATCAAGCCGGCCGCCATCGCCGAGCTGGTCCAGTTGATCGAGGAGGGGGTTATCTCCTCCAAGATCGCCAAGGACGTGTTCGAGCGCATGTGGGCGGGTGAGGGCAGCGCCACCGAGATCGTCGAGACCCAGGGCCTGAAACAGGTCAGCGACACCGGCGCGCTGGAGAAGATCATCGACGAACTGATCGCCGCCAACCCGGGCCAGGCGGCCCAGGTGAAGGAAAAGCCGCAAGCCATCGGCTGGTTCGTGGGTCAGATCATGAAGGCGACCGGCGGCAAGGCCAATCCAGGCGTCATCAACCAGATGCTGAAGGCCAAGCTCGGCTAGTCGACCCGATCGAAGATCCGGCCGCTGTCGCGTTCGACCAGGGCGAATCCATTGCCCATGCGCACCCAGTCGTAACCCTGAGGCGGCGGGCGCAGGCGGTAGCGACGATAGTCGTCTACGACGCCGCGGCGATAACTGTCGGGGCCGGCGCCGCGGCGGCCGGACATGCCGGGCGCGGGGCTCATGTAGTTCGGGCGCGGACCGTCCATGTAGTTGGGCCGTGGGGGGCGCTCGTCGTCGCGTCGCCGGTCGTCGCCGCCCCGGCGATCGTCGCGGCGATCCTCGCGGTCGAAGCGTTGTGGCGCAGGGTCGCGGTCGCGCTCGCGGCGCGCGGCGGGAACACCGCGGGCGCGCGCCGGCTCCTGTCGCTCGGCGCGACGGTCGCGGTCGCCGTCGCGGGCGATGGCCGGGGCCGCCGGCGCGAGGGCGCCCAGCACGCTGGCCGTGGCCGCCATCATCAGAACGATGCGTTTCATCTTGCGGCGATCATGGCGTGGGCCGTCTGAACTCTCCCTGAACGCGGCGCGGCCACACCGCCATACGCGCCCGCTGGCGGCAATACCGATTCCCGTCCGGGTGCGGTGGAATGTCCCAGGCCGCATTCCTGACGATTCGACAACGGCCGCCTTAACCATGTGTTCAGCCCAAAGTTGGTTCTCTTCGCTTGTAGACCGGTGAGGGGCTCGAAAAGCGAGGCCGCCGGACTGACGAGGATAGAAACCATGCTGGCGAGCATCGACATGAAGTCCGACGCCCTGCCTCTGCCGACTCCGGACGCGACGGGCGACGAGCTGTTCCGTATGGGCCTGCTGTATTCGACCGGCCAGGGCGGCGCGCCGCTCGATTACGTCTCGGCGCACATGCTGTTCAACCTGGCGGCCATGCGCGGCTCGATCGAAGCCAAGGTGTACCGCAAGGAAATCTCGGCCGAGATGGCCAGCGAGGACGTCGCCGAAGCCCAGCGCGCGGCCCGCCAATGGCTGGCCCAGGGCTGATCGCCTAAGCGTTTTCGCCCGGCCAAGTTGCAAGCTTGGCGAGCCGCGATTGTCATAATACCGTCGTTATATCGTCATCTGGGGCGGTTCGATGGACGACAATCGAGCTTTTGGGCTTAGCCGCGCGGCGTTCGTCGGCCTTGCGCCGCTCTTGCTGTTCAGCGACGCGGCGATGATGCTGCTGCACGTCGCCTACGCGCGCACCGTCGGCCATCTGCCGACGCCGCTTTTGCTCTCCGATCCACGGTTCAGCCTGTCGCAGGACGGCGGATTTGCTGAACGCGTGGAGTACGCCAAGTCGGTCGCCACAGTGGTCGCGCTGTTGATCTGTGCGCGGCGCGACCATGCCCAACTCTTTCTGGCCCTGGCCGGCGTGCATCTCTGGTTTCTCTTCGACAACATGATGCGCATTCATGAGCGCGCGGGGGTGCTCGCTGGCCATCTGGTGGCTCCGGATGGCGCCCTGACCCTGGCGTCACGAGATTTTGGGCAACCGATCGCGTTTGCCGCCATTGGCGGGGCCTTGGCCGTGATGCTTTGGCGAAGCTGGCCGCCGCCAGATCCCGCTCAACGAAGGATCGGGGCGGTCATGGTGCTTGCCGCCGCCAGCATCGCTATTTTCGCGGTCGGTGTGGACGCCCTTCACGCCAGCGCATTGGGCCCCATGATGGGCGACGTGTTTTGGACGCTGCTCGAGGACGGCGGTGAGACGGTGGTGCTGTCGCTGAACGCCGCCCTTGCGGTCGCCTACGCCATGGGGGCGCAGGAGGTCGCCGCCCTCATCCCGTCTCTCCCCCGGAGCTAGGCATTGGTTTGGTTCACCCAAGCGGTTTCAGCGGGGCAGGGAGCCGAAATCCCAAGCGAGGGCATCGATGTCCGGCGCGAGCGAGCTCCGCGCACTTTCGCTTTCACCACGAGGTTTGCTGTGGCCCCACCCCGACAATCGTCACGGACTGAGATGGGACTTCTCAGACGCCGACCTTTTGGGTAGAACCCGCGCTCCTGGGGACAGGTCGGTTGTGAACCGGCCCTGGACCGGGATTGGGGGCGTCGGGGATTCTCGAGCCTTTCCAACAAGGTGACGTGGCCGAGTGGCTGAAGGCAACGGTTTGCTAAATCGTCATACGTGAAAGCGTATCCAGGGTTCGAATCCCTGCGTCACCGCCACTTTCTTCCAACCCGCCTGCGTCGGCGCGGCCCTCAGAGGGGCAGCAACAGCAGGTTCACGTTGTCCACATAGCGACGATGCGTCTGCGCCACCGCGTAGCGGTTGGCCGTGATCCATGCCTGCATGGCGTCCACGTTCGCCTCGTCGACCTCGACGAAGATCGGCGGACGGTTGGCCGCAATGGTCTTCGCAAGGCCCGCGAGGACCGCCAACTCCTGCGTCTCCACATCCAGCTTGATGAAGTCGATCCGGCGGTCGGCGAACAGCTCATCGCCGGGCAGCATGCGGATCCGGCCCTTGGCCTCGGCCATCATCCGCGCCCCGCCCAGGTTGTGGTTGGGCCAGCGGGCCTCAGCCTGTCCCGGCGCGTCCGACAGACCCATGGCGATCACCGTGGCGTCGACCCCGTTCAGCACCAGGTTGAGGTTCAGCAACCGGAGCGCCGCGGGATTGGGCTCCACGGCGATGGTTTCCGACGGCGCGCAGAACTTGCTGACGTAGATCAGATGGTTGCCGACATTGGCCCCGATATCGAGATAGACGCCGCCGGCGGGCAGGTGGGCGGCGATGATCTCCAGCTCGTTCGGCTCGTAGAAATAGCCGTTCACATGCTGGTTCTGGATCACGTCGGCGATGTCGCTGACGAAGAAGCGCACTGTCTGGCCGCGACAGGCGAACTCGGCGAGAACGCCAGGGGTTGTGATGGCAGGCATGCGCATCCCTAGCGGTTCTGCGCGGCTTTCGTACAGTCTCGTGACGGTCCGGGCTTGGATGACGCCGCGTCCGGCGTGATCCTGTCGCCGCAGCGCCGCGTCAGACGGCTGCGCGAGGATGGAAGCATGGAACAGTACGATCTCGTCATTGTGGGCGGCGGCATCGGCGGCTCGGCTCTGGCGACCGTCATGTCCCAGGCCGGGCGCTCCGTGCTGCTGCTCGAGCAGTCCGAGGTCTACCAGGACCGGGTGCGCGGCGAGTGGATCGCCCCGTGGGGCGTCGCCGAGGTTCAGCGCCTCGGGCTCTACGACCTGCTGGTGGGCGCGGGCGGGCATCATCTGACCCGGCACGTGACCTTCGACGAGCATGTGGACCCGGCGGTGGCCGAGTCGATGCCGCTGCCCCTGGGGATCTTCCGCGAGGGCGTGCCCGGGCCGCTCTGCATCGGCCATCCGCACCATTGCCAGACCCTGTTCGACGCCGCTGGCGCGGCGGGGGCCGAGACGCTGCGGGGCGTGCGCGTGGCTGAGGCGGTCGGTGGCGCGTCGCCCGCCGTGACCTTCGAGGTCGGCGGCGAGACCCGTACGGTGCGGGCGCGCCTACTTATCGGGGCCGACGGTCGGACGTCCCAGGTGCGCGAGTCGGCGGGTATCGTCCTTCACCAGGATCCGCCCCACCACTGGTTCGCCGGCCTGCTGGTCGAGGGCGTCGAGGACTGGCCGGACGACCTTCAGGCCATCGGCACCGAGGGCGACTTCGGGTTCCTGGCCTTCCCGCAGGGCGGCGGCAAGGTGCGTGTCTATGGCGGGTACGCGCTGGACGAAGCCAAGCGCTTCAAGGGGGCCGACGGTCCGCAGCGCTTCCTCGACGCCTTCGTGATGAAGTGCAGTCCCGGCAACCGGCACATCGCCGCCGGCCGCCCGGCGGGGCCCCTGCACAGCTACATCAACGCCGACGCCTGGACCGACCGGCCCTTCGCCGCCGGCGTGGCGCTGGTGGGCGACGCCGCGGGTTGGAACGACCCGATCCTGGGGCTCGGCCTGTCGATCACCTACCGCGACGTGCGGATCGTCAGCGACATC
>JAIXTR010000609.1 GCA_027483845.1 Caulobacteraceae bacterium
TCGGCGGAATGGTCGGCATCAGGATCGTTCCCCGCGGCATGAGGCGTGATTGGAAGCAGGATCGCAGGCCCATAAATGCTGGGCCGCATATGCACGCCACGGCGTCCAGGTTTCACTGCGGTCGAGAAGCTGTTGGGCGCTCGGGCGCACGCCTTCGGCATCGGCCATGGCGCGCAGAAGGCCGATATCCGAGTATGGAAATGCGTCCGGCTCGCGCAACTCGCGCAAGGCGATGTACTGCGCGGTCCATTCCCCAACCCCTGGCAGCGCCTTCAGGGTCGCGATCGCCGTCGCTAGGTCTGCCCGCGGCGTGAATATCGTTGGGTCAGCCACGACAGTGCGCGCAAGGCACTCCAGTGCAGCGCCTCGGGACCGCGGCATACCCAGGACGGCAAGGTCCATGCCGACCATCCGCTTTGCCGACGGAAATACACGATTGAGGCCTAGCGCGCCCGCTACCGGAGCTTCCCAAGGTTCGCCATAGAGCGCGACGAGCCGGCTGGCCAAGGATCTGGCGGCGGTGACGGTAATCTGCTGGCCAAGGATTGCGCGTACGGCAAGCTCGAAGCCATCCCACGCCCCGGGTGTTCTCAAGCCAGGCCGTGCCGCCACCATCGGCGCCAGCAGCGGGTCCTGGCTGAGGTGCGCCCCGATCAGGCTCGGGTCGGCGGAGAGATCGAAGACGCGCCGCACACGCGCGATAACCGCAGGCAGGGCCTGCAACTTCGCAAAGTGAATTTCAGCCTGCAACGCATGGTCCTCGCGCGGCGTAACAATGACCAGCCCACATGCGCCATCGACTTGAAGCGTTCGAGCGTAGCGATCCGCTTCGACCCTCTCGACGCCCGATATCGCCCGGGCGGCCAGAAAGCGGATCATTGCAGTCCAGTCGTAGGGGGGCTTGTACGGCAACCGCACCGTGATGCCGTCTGCAGCAGGGGTTTCGGCGCCCCGAGAGCGGCGCAGGTCCCCGGGCGGACGGCCGAACAGCTGCTGGAACGTCTCATTGAAACGCCGAACGCTCCCGAACCCGCTCGCCAGCGCCACCTCGCCCATCGGCAGTCGGGTCTCCTGGATCAGTTGCTTGGCAAGCAGGACACGCCGTGTCTGCGCCACTGTTACGGGAGAAGCACCCAGGTGCTGGCGGAACAGCCGACGGAGCTGTCGCTCCCCAACCCCCAGCCGGCCAGCCAGCGCATCAACGGCGCGGCCATCCATCGCGCCAGCGTCGATCAACGCCAAAGCGCGCGAGACAGTGTTTGATGTGCCGCGCCAGGCGCCGAGATCGGGAGAGGCCTCCGGGCGGCACCTCAGGCAAGGCCGGTAGCCGGCCTGTTGGGCCGCCGCGGCGCTGGGATAGAACGTCATGTTCTCCGGCTTGGGCGATCGCGCTGGGCAGATCGGGCGACAATAGATGCCCGTCGTTTTCACGGCGCCGAATATGCGTCCATCAAACCGCGGATCACGGGTGACAAAGGCGCGCCAGCAGGCTTCGAAATCCATGTTCATCGGCCGGACGATGGGCATACAAGTCTGCGAAGTCTCGCTGTTTTCGGACATCTATACGAATGCCAAAACGGCTTAGGACGAACCCTCCGGCCCCTAGGTCATGCGTTTACGGTTGCGATTTACAAGTCAGCTAGCTTTGCGACCTTATGCACATCTACCGGCCGCGTGTCGGCCCACGCGAGGTTAAAATGTCCATCGGTCAGCCGTTCGTCAGCGTCATCATCCCCCACTACCAGGACCTGGACGGCCTCAAGGTTTGCTTGGCATCGCTGGACGTTCAGACATACCCCCGGGATCGGTTCGAGATCGTCGTCGGCGATAACAATTCACCCATCGGCGTCGCCGCTGTCGAGGCGGCCGTGGCAGGCCGTGGTCGGGTCGTGGTCGTCACCGAGAAGGGCGCTGGACCTGCCCGCAATGGGGCGGTGGCCGCGTCGAAAGGCGAGGTGCTGGCATTCATCGATTCCGATTGCGTGAGCGAACCGGAGTGGCTCTCCGAAGGCGTAGCCGAGCTTGATCGCTTCGACCTCGTCGGGGGCCATGTGAGCGTCTTGGTAAGGGACCTCGAGCACATGACGTCAGCCGAAGCCTTCGAGCGGGTTTTCGCCTTCGATTTCAAGACCTACATCGAGAAGAAGGGGTTCACCGGGGCGGGCAACATGTTCTGCCGCCGCGAACTGTTCGAGCGTGCTGGGCTTTTCCGGGTCGGCCTTTCCGAAGACCTGGAGTGGTCGCGCCGCGCAGTCTCCACCGGAGCACGTCTGGGCTACGCGCCACGTGCAGTTGTCGGTCACCCGGCTCGCATCACCTGGGAGCAGTTGCGCAACAAGTGGAAGCGCCTGAACGCCGAAACCTTCGGCCTTATGGACGGCCAACGCGGCCAGCGAACCAAATGGCTCGCCCGGAATGCGCTCATGCCGTTATCTGCCATCGCCCATACGCCCAAGGTGCTGACAAGCCGCGAGCTCAGAACCAGCAAACAAAGGCTTCAAGCGCTGACCATGCTTTATAGGCTGCGGCTCTGGCGGATGTTCGACGCCGTGCATCTCCTGGTATCGACACGCCCGGGCTAACCCAGCGCCACCGCCAGCCGCTTGTCGCGGGCGATGGAGACGGACGCGGCCAGGTGGGCGACGACGGTCAGAATCACGAAGGGGATCACGGCGGCATAGCCATAGGCCAGAGCCTGGTCGCCGTGCGCCGGCTCCATCTTGTCGGCGATCCACCCCACGTAGACCGGGCCCACGCCCAGCCCCACCAAGTTGAGCACGAACAGCAGGATAGCGCCGGTCATGGTGCGCTGCGCCGGGGGGACCGCGTTCTGGGCGACGGTCAAGGCGGGCGCAAGGTAGGCCTGGTTCATCAGCATCGGGCCCAACAGGAACAGCATGGCGATCTGCCAGGTCGGCGCCCACAGCATCCCGAACCAGAACGGAATCGACAGCGCAAACGCGATGGCCGGCACCCAGGAGAACCAGCGCCGATCCTTCTGGCCTAGCCGGTCCACCAGCCAGCCTGACACGACCGTGCCGACGATGCCGGTGACGCCTAGGGCCAGGGCGTACCAAGTCGCGACGTCGGTCGCGGCCATGCCCTTCACGCCCTCAAGAAACTGGGGGTTCCAGACCAGGCCGGCGTAACCCACGAAGGCCGACATGGCGCTGGAGACGGCGGTCAGCACCAGGGTGCGGTTGGCGAAGAAGCCGGCGATGGCGCTCATCAGCGGGGGCGCCGGCGGATGCTCGGTCCCGCCATCCAGCACCGCATCGAGCCCGCCCCGCTTCGGTTCGCGCACCAGCAACAGCATCAAGACAGCCAGGATGATGCCGGGCGCGCCGACCACGAAGAAGGCGGTCCGCCAGCCGTAGGCCAGGGCCAGCTTGCCGCCCAGAAAGGCGCCCAGCATCGAGCCTACCGGCACGCCCAGCGAATAGATCGCCAGCGCCATGCCGCGGCGCTCGGCTGGGAAGTAGTCGGAGATCAGCGAGTAGGACGGCGGTGATCCGCCCGCCTCGCCGAAGCCCACGCCCATGCGGTACAACAGGATCTGAAGGAAGTTCTGGGCCGTGCCGCAAAGCGCCGTGAACAGGCTCCAGATGGCGCAGGCCAGGGCGATGATCCATTTGCGGCTGACCCGGTCCGCCAGATAGGCCACCCCGATGCCGCAGGTCGTGTAGAGCAGCGCGAAGGACGTGCCCCCCAGCAGGCCGAACTGGGTCTTGCTCAGGTGCAGCTCGGCGGAAATCTGCTTTCCGAGGATCGAGATGATCTGCCGGTCCAGGAAGTTCAGCGTGTAGACGATGGCCAGGAACCAAACGACGAAATAGCTGTAGCCCGCCGACGCCTTGGGCGCGGCCTGCGTGTCGACGCTCATCCTGAAACCCCCATGCCCTATCCGTCCCGGCCGGTGTTCCGGCTCGAAGAACGGGTACGCGCTTCCGTCGCTCCGGCTTGTGCCACGCCCCAGCGGACGTCGCCAGCGGCATTGCGTTTCAGGGCTGCAAGCGGAGCGGGGTGCTCACTTCCGCTGTCCACGCCCCAAGAATTCCTGCGGCGCCCTCGCCTTGCCTCACCCGGACCCCACCGCTAACTCAACCGCAGGATCGGCGCGCCAGCAGACGGCGCGCCGGGTTCTGCCGCTTAACCGAAGGTCCGCCCATGGACGCCAGCGTCCTGCATCGTCCGGCCCCCGCTGGGCCAGAAAACCTGGAAGGCCCCTTGTCCGCCAAGACCCTGACCCACCTGCAGCGGCTCGAGGCCGAGAGCATCCACATCATGCGCGAGGTGGTGGCCGAGTGTGAAAACCCGGTGATGCTCTACTCGATCGGCAAGGATTCGGCCGTGATGCTGCATCTCGCGGCCAAGGCCTTCTATCCGTCGAAACCGCCCTTCCCGCTGCTGCACGTCGACACGACCTGGAAGTTCCGGGCCATGTACGAGATGCGGGAGCGGATCGCCAAGGAGCTCGGCTTCGAGCTGCTGGTCCACCAAAACCCCGACGCGATCGCCCAGAACATCAATCCCTTCACCCACGGCAGCGCCTTCCACACCGATATCTGGAAGACCGAGGGCCTGAAGCAGGCGCTGGACAAGTACGGCTTCGACGCCGCGTTCGGCGGAGCGCGCCGCGACGAGGAGAAATCCCGCTCGAAGGAGCGCATCTTCTCCTTCCGGGCCGCCCAACATCGGTGGGACCCCAAGAACCAGCGGCCCGAACTCTGGCGCATGTACAACGCGCGGAAGA
>JAIXTR010000626.1 GCA_027483845.1 Caulobacteraceae bacterium
CGGTCGCCACATCCTCCAGCCTGGTGCCGGGATTGGCCATCAGCTGGAAGTGGATCGGCTGGAAAAGTTCCCCGATGATCCTCAGGCCTGACGACGGAAGAAGGTGATGCACGTCGGCCACCCGCCCGGCGATGGAGTTCTCCACCGGGATCATACCCAGCTCGCAGTCGCCGGACTGCACGGCCTCGAACGCCTCCTCGAAGGTCGCGTTGGGCACCGGCTCCATCTCGGGAAACGCCGCGGTGCAGGCCTCATGGCTGTTGGCGCCGAGTTCGCCCTGGAAGGCGATCCGTCCACTAGTCATGGTGTGTCCTTGCATACTCGCGGGCGCGGTCCAGGTCGGACGGATTGTCCACCGAGATCGGCGCGTCCTCGGCCACGGCGGCCCAGATGGAAAGTCCCAGCTCCATCGCGCGGAGCTGCTCCAGCTTCTCGCGGCGCTCCAGCGGCGACGGCGGCGCGGCGTTGAAGACGCTCAGCGCGGCGCGGCGATAGCCGTAGATGCCCACGTGCCGCCAGATCGGTGCGTCGCCGTAGAGGGTCGAGCGGGTGAAGTAGAGCGCCCGGCCGCTGCGCCCGTCGGCCTGCAGGGCCAGCACGGCCTTAACCACGTCGGGGTTGCTGCGATCGGCGATCGAAGCCTCGGACGCGACGACGGTCGAAATGTCGCACGCCGGCTCGCGGGCCAGCAGGTCGGCGCAGGCGGCCAGCACTTCGGGCGCCACGAACGGCATGTCGCCCTGCAGATTGATCACCACGTCGTGGCGGACATCGGGGTCCAGCTCGGCCAGGGCGGCGAGGATGCGGTCGGAGCCGGAGGGCAGCTCGGGATCGGTCAGCACGGCGCGCCCGCCCGCGGCGCGAACCGCCTCGACGATCTCCGGATCGCCCGCCGCCACCGCGACCGGGCCGGCGTCCGCCGCCTGCGCCTGGCGCAGAACCCGCACGATCATGGGCAGGCCGCCGATGTCCGCCAGAGGCTTCCCCGGCAGGCGTGTCGCGGCCATGCGCGCGGGGATGAGGATGATCGGGTTCATGCCGTGGGGGGTGGGACGTCTTGGGCGGTTGCGCGAGCGCCGGTAGCGTGTAAGAGAGCCGCACGCAATAAGGGGCGGGATTCCCGCGCGTCCGGGAGCCTGGCTCCACGGCCGAATAGAGGCGTGACTAGGGGATTATGAGCGACCTTACGTTCAACAAGATCGCCGGCGCTGTCCTGGCGACGGGTCTGGCCATCGTCGGCCTTCGTGAGCTCTCGGCGGGTGTCTTCACCCCGGAGCACCCTGCCAAGGCGGGCTATGTGGTGGAAGTCGCGGAAGAGGGCGGCGATGGCGCCGCCGCCGTCGAGACCCTGCCCGACTGGGGCACGGTCTTGCCGACCGCCGATGTCGCCGCGGGCGAAGCGGTGTTCGCCAAGTGCAAGTCCTGCCACGTGGCCGACGCCAGCAACGCCAACGGCACGGGCCCCGGCCTGCACGCCGTCGTCGGGCGCAAGCCCGGCGCGCACCCGGGCTTCGCCTACTCGGCGGGCATGACCGAGTTCGCCGGCAAGCAGCCCGTCTGGGACTATGACCACCTGTACGAGTTCCTGAAGGCGCCGCAGAAGTATATCCCCGGCACCAAGATGACCTTCGTGGGTCTCAAGAAGTCCGAAGATCGCGTCGCGGTCATCGCCTACCTCAAGGCCCAAGGCGGCACGCTGCCCGTCCCGGCGCCCGATCCGTCGCGCGCCCCCGGCGCCGCGGCTGCGGCGGCCGGCGCGGCGGCTCCTGCGGCGGCTGGCGCGACCCCGCCGGCGGCCGAAGGTCAGCCCACGGCGACGACGGCGGCTCCGCCCTCGACGTCGGGTGGTCCCGCCGGTCAGGCGCCGGCCCAGCCCGGCGCTCCCGCCGCGGCTCCGACCAAGAAGTAGCGGACCTACGACGTCTGCAAGACACGATGGCCGGGCTTCGTCCCGGCCATTTTCGTTTTGGGGTCAGATCCGCCGATAGCTGGTCGGCTGACCGGATCCCGCCGCGCCAATGCGGGCGATGGCCTCGGCCAGGGGTTCCACCACGGTAGCCATGTGATGGCCGTTGGCGTGGACGATGCGTCCGTCGCCCAGGCCCAGGGCGACATGGCCCTTCCAGAACACCAGGTCGCCACGCCCGAAGGCCTCAGCGTCGATCTCCAGGCCCAGGGCCTGCTGTTGGTCGGTGTCGCGCGGACAGGCCCGGCCGCAGGCGAACAGCGCCTGTTGCGTCAGCCCCGAGCAATCCAGGCCCAGGCTCTCGCGGCCCCCCCAAAGGTAGGGCGCGCCCACGAAACGTTCGGCCACGGCCGCCCAGTCGTCATCGAACATGCCGATGGGGCTGAGATGCGCCGCGGTCATCCAGCCCGCGCCGGTGACCTTGGCCAGCTTGCCGTCGATCTGCTCGACCGTCACCAGGCTGTTCAACGAGTACGGGCCCAGCGCCCGCGACTTGATGCTGGCGTCGGCGAAGGCATAGGTCCGCAGCGCGGAGACACGGTGCGTCGGCATGGCGCCGGCCGGGGCCAGGGCCGCCGCCTCGACGAACCCCACATAGCCGTCCCGGGCCGCCTGGCCGAACACCCAAGCGCCCTCTTCCTCCAGCACCTCGAACCGCTCGCCGAACAGCAACTGGTCCATCTGCTCGGACGCCGCGTCGGCCGCGGCGCGGATGGCTGTCGCGGGGGCCATGCAGCCCATGGCCTTGGGATCGAGGTAGACCTCGGCTTCCAGCACGCCTTCCAGGCTGCGGGCGGCGATGCCGTCGCGCCAGGGCGTGATGCGCGGATCGTGCTTCATGCGAAACGCTCGCGGATCATGCGGTAGAGGCCACGAATGGCCTGGGCTTCACCGCCACCGGGGAATCCGGGACGGGCGCGCGGGTTCCACGCGAAGATATCCAGATGCACCCAGGGGCCCTGGGGCGCGAACCGCTGCAGGAACAGGGCGGCGGTCACGGCGCCGGCCTGGGCCCAGCCGTCCGGGTCGTTCTTGATCTCGGCCACATCGCTGTCCAGCGCGTCGGCGTAAGGCTTCCAGAGCGGCATCCGCCACAGAGGATCCGATTCCACCGCCGCCGCCGAGTCGATCTGTGCGGCCAGCGCGTCATCGTCTGTGAAGAACGGCGGAAGCTGCGGCCCCAGCGCGACCCGGGCGGCCCCGGTCAGCGTGGCCATGTCGATGGTCAGCGCCGGCTCCAGCTCGCAGGCGCGGGTCAGCGCGTCGGCCAGGATGAGCCGGCCCTCGGCGTCGGTGTTGCCGACCTCGATGCTCAGGCCCTTGCGCGAGGCCAGCACATCGCCCGGCCGCATGGCGTCGCCGGAAATCGCGTTCTCGACCACCGGGACCAGCACGGACAGGCGCACCGGCAGCTTGGCCGCCATGATCATCCGGCCCAGCGCCAGGGCGTGGGCGGCGCCGCCCATGTCCTTTTTCATCAGCCGCATGCCGGCCGACGGTTTGATGTCCAGGCCGCCGGTGTCGAACACCACGCCCTTGCCGACGATGCAGACCAGCGGGCGCTCGCCCTCACCCCAGCTCAGCTCGATGAACCGCGGGGCCCGCGACGGGTCGGCGGCGCGGCCCACCGCGTGGATGGCGGGATAGTTGGCTTCCAACAGGCCTTCGCCCGCGATCACCGTGATCCGCGCGCCGTGCTGTTCGGCGATCTCGCGGGCGATGGTTTCGATCTGCAGCGGGCCCATGTCGTTGGCCGGCGTGTTGATCATGTCCCGCGCCAGGGCGCAGGCGTGGGCCACCTGACGGACCTCGGCCACGTCGGCGCCATCCGCCAGCAGGCGCGGGCGCTCGGCGTCCCGGGTCTTGTAGCGGTCGAACCGATAGCTCCCGAGCGCGAAAGCCAGGGCGACCTGGTCCGCGCTCGCCGTCTCCGGCGCCTCGGCGATGCGATAGACCCCGGCGGGAAGCTTGGCCGGCAGGGCGCGGAAGACGGTCCAGCTGTCGCCGGCCCCGAACAGCACCCGGCTCAGCGCGCCATCCGCACCCGGGATCAGCAGGATCTGGCCGGCCTTGCCCTTGAACTCGGCGGTGCGGGCCAGGGCGGCGGCGAAGGGATCGGCGGCCAGGACGGCGGCGACGCCCGCCTCGGACAGCGCGTGGATCGGCGTCGCCGACCCATCCCAGGTCTCGAGGATGATCTCCGACATGCCCTAGAGCCCCACGACCGCGCCGAAGGGCGAGGCGGATATGGCGAACAGCGCGCCGACGGCGATCGCCACGCCGTACGGGATGCCTTCGTTCGAATCGGCCAGCCGGCTCACCCAGCGCGGGCCCAGGGCCACCAGCGCGCGAAACTGTTCTGACCGCAGCATCAGGAGGGTGATCGCGAGACTGCCGCCGGTCATGGCGGTGGCGATCAGGAATTGCGGCATCGCTGGTAGCCCCAGCCACAGCAGCACGGCGGCGATCAGCTTGGCGTCGCCACCGCCAACCCAGCGCATGGCGAACATCCCGGCGCCGACGACCAGGGCGCCGAAACCCAGGGCCAGGTGCAGGCCCAGGGTCGGTAGGGAAAGCCCCGCGGCCAGGCCGGCCACCGGGAATAAAGCCAGCAGCGCCAGCGAGATCCAGTTGGGGATGGTGAAGGTCACGGCATCGCTGAACGCCGCGCTCAGGACGAGCGCCAGGAAACAGAGCACAAGGGCGGCGGCGAGCAGCGCGAGCATCGGGGCATAACCTCTCTGATCGTCCTTATGCCTTCCGGCAAATGAACGGAGCGTTGCAGCGAAGCTTAAATGCAAAAGGCCCCCGGCGTTTCC
>JAIXTR010000436.1 GCA_027483845.1 Caulobacteraceae bacterium
ACCTGGACCGTCCGCCGCGGGCCAGGGCGGAAGGTGGCCGGCGTATTGATCGTGGTGGAGATCGTGCCGAGGTAGTCTTCGTCCAGCAGGTTGTCGATGTTGACCCGCGCCTTCACGTTTTTCAGCGGCCCCACGAAAATCCCGTCGCCGAGATCGAGATAGGCGGCCAGGATCGTGTAGCCGCCGGTGCTCTCGGTGTTCAGGAAGTTGGTGTAGCGCTTGGAGATCGTGCGCGCTGACAGGTTGAGGATCGCCCCCGGCGCCGGTTCAAACGTCACCCCGCCCTGGAAGAGAAACTCCGGGAAGTCGGGGACCTTGTTACCGGCGATCGAGAATGCCGCGAACCCGTCCTGGAACTCCGAGACGTTATAGGAAACGTTGGCGTTGAAGTAGAGTTTGCCGCCGAACACCTCCGGCTTCCACTGGCCGCTGAACTCGGCGCCATGGGCCTCCACCGCCCCGACGTTCTGGAAGAAGGTTTCCGTCGTCGTGCTGCCCGGCACCAGGGAGGCGAACGACTGCAGCCGGTTGTCGAACTTGGTGAAGTAGGCGACCAGCGAGGCGTTGAAGGTCGGGCGGTTGGCGCGCACGCCGATCTCGTAGTTCTTGGCCTTCTCGGCGTCGGGTCCGGGCGCCAGCGGACTGGCGGCGGAGAAGATGTCGTCCGCGCCGCGTGGCAGGGCCATGTTCTCGGAGTAGGACGCGAAGATCTGGTCGCGGTCGTTCAGGGACCACACCGCCCCGACCTGCGGCAGGAAATAGTCCTTCCAGTTGTCGGTGATCGTCGGCGTCCGGCGATTGATGAAGTCACCGGGGTTCCGGTAGCCCGCGATTTCGTAGTCGATATCGAGCCCCTTGAAGCCCACATCCAGCTTCAGGCGATCGTCGAACAGGCTGAGCGTGTCCTTCAGGAAGATCTGCGTCGTCTTGCGCCGGGACTCGTAGTTGCGCTGCAGGTGGACCGGCTCGTTGAACAGTGGAGCCCCGTCCGGGTTGCCGTTCTCGACGTTGTAGCGCTGCTGCGTGCGGTGATAGTCGTCGTCCTCGTACCAGACGCCGGCCTGGATGGTGTTGACGCCCCAGCGCCAGGTTAGATTGCTGTTCACGCCCTTCCGCGTACCGTCGATGGTCGACAGCCCGTACTGAATGCCGCGCGGCGCGAAGAGGCCCGACACGATCAGGCGCTCGGCGTTGTAGTTGGCGAGGGAGGTGGCGTAGGCCTCCGGCGAGACGCCGTAGCCCGACTTGTCCTCATAGTAGCCAGTCACCGAGACATCGATCGCTTCACCCAGCGGGGTCTTCAGCGTCAGCGCGTAGAGGTGGTCCTCCCGGCTGTTCACTGCGAACTTGTAGTACTGGTTGTAGTTGGCGTTCGAGTACGGGACGCCCGCCGTGGTGATCGGCAACGAGGTGGCGGTGGCCGCCGAGCCCAGCGCGCCGGGAACCGGCACATAGCCCAGGTAGGCGAAATCCCGCCCGCTGCGACCGAAGATGTCGCCCGCGGTCCCCAGATACTGCGCCTTGGTGATCGAGGGGCTGTCGTAGTCGAAGTACTTGTTGTGCACGGTCTGGAACGTCAGAGAGCCGTCGCCGAACCGGTAGCGAAGCTGGCCCTCGTAGTGATCGCGGTCGATCGTGCCGGGGCCGCGCCAGAGCTCGCCAGACACGGTCGAGAAGCTGCCAAAAGCCGAGAAACCGTTGTGCTCGCCGGTGTCCAGCCGCACGAAGCCCCGCAGCAGTTCGTCCGATCCCCGGCTGTAGCTGACCCGTCCGCCGAAGGTCTCCGCCGGTCCGCGGCTGATGTAGCTGACGATCGGCCCCAGTGACGCATAGCTGGCCAGCGAGACGTCGCCGGCGCCGGACGACGCCGTCACCCGGGCCAGGTTTTCGTTGTCGACGTAGCGATAGATCGGGCTGCCGCCGAACTGGTCGGACCGGCCCATCGGCACGTCGTCCAGCAGGAAACCGATCTGCTGGAAGTTGAAGGCCCGCACCGAGACCGAGTTGCCGAACTCGTACATGCCGAGCGCATCGTTGGCCTGGACGTTGAAGCCGGGCAGGCTCTCCAGCATCTTCAGACCGGTGATGCCGGCCGGCGCAGACAGAAGCGCGTCGCTGGTGATGGACACCGTCGCGGTCGGGCGATCGACGCCGATCGCCAGGGTCGCTTCCGAGACCCGCGAGCCCGTCACCACCAGTTCATCGACAGCGACCGGGGTGGTCTGCGCCGCCGCCCCGGTCGCCGCGATGGCCCCGAGCAGCAGGCTGGCGCCAGCCAGAAGACGCGCCGTCGTCCGCGCACCGTTGGTTCCCGATGTCTTGATCATAGCCCGTTGCTCCCTGCGCCTTGAAACGCCAGGGGGGCGTCGTCGCCGGAGTGCGACAAGCGAATGACAGACGCCCGATGCGAAAATCGGCGGCGATACGCCGTCTTGGGCGCCGGATGACCGTTCGGCGCCATGTTCGGCGGCGCCAGGACCGTCGGCGCGTTGGAGTCGCGGAATCAGGACGCGATCGGAAGCGTCTCGGTGGTGACCCCCGCTGATTCCAATGCCACCTGTTCGGTGCGCCAGGCCGAGCCGGTGATCAGTCGGGCGACCGTCAGGCCCTCGGCGGCCAGGTCGCGGAGCTGGGCCGTCGCGCCCGGCTCCCGCCGCTCCGCGTCGCGGCGCGCCAGGGCCAGGACATCGGGGTGCGCGTCCGGATCGGCGACCAGGACATCCGCCCCGGCCAAAGCTCTCACCGCGCGAAGGGTGAGCAGGTCTGCCGGTCCGCGCGCATCGATGTACTGGACCTTTCCGGCGAGCCCGGGCGTCTCGCCCAGCGCATCGCGCATATGGGCCCGGGCGGCGTCCATGTCGCCGGTCGCGGCCGCCGCGCCTGCCGGCCCCGCGAGGGCGGCGCGCAGAAACCGGCGGCGGGCGGCGGCGTCGGGCAGCACGGCCCGCACCTCGTCCTGCATCGACCGGAACAGGGCGGCGACGCGGCCCGCGCCCTCCGGAATCCGCGCCTCGAGGTCCTGGCGCAACATCGTGGCCAGCATGGGCGAAGCCCCGCCGGTGCCGATTGCAGCCACCACCTCGCCGCGATCGATCAGCGCCGGCGTGGTGAAATCGCAGAGCGCTGGCCGATCCACGACGTTCACCGGCACGTGGGCGGCCCGCGCGGCCTCTGCGGCCGAGATGGCCCAGGCCTCGTCCTCCCCGGCGATGAAGGCGAGGATCGCGCCAGCGTAAGCCCGGGGGTCCAGGGCGTCCGCCCCAGCGATCCTGACCAGTGTCGCGGGAGATCCCACGAACAGCCGGGCCTTGGCCTCCGCCGCCTCGCCCTCCCCGGCGATCGCCACGGACCGGCCGGCGAGCGGGAAGAAGGCGGGGAAGGCGTCCACGGCGCTACTTCAAGGACTTGATGTAGGCGACCAGCGCGGCCCGGTTCTCGTCGTTCGGCACCGCGATCATCATCTTGGTGCCCGGAGCGAAGGTCGTTGGGCTCTTGAGGAAGGCGTCCAGGTTGGCGTCCGTCCAGACGCCTTCCTTGTTCTTCAGCGCCGGCGAGAAGGCGAACGTCCCCTCGCCGATCTTCTGCCCCGCGATGCCGACCAGGCTGGGACCCATCGGCGAACCGCCGTGGCACATCTTGCACTGCATGTTGAAAAGCTGCTGCCCATCGGCGGCGAGCGCCGGAGCGGCGGCGAACGAGAGGGCCAGGGCGGCGGCGGCGGCGCGAAGCATGGAATCTCCTGAAATTCGTAGGACCGGTACGGATTACGCTGCCGCCGCGCCCAACGCCAACGGTTGGATTTACCTCGCGGTCTGAACAGCGTTAGGATCGAAGGCAAATCAGACTTGGAGCAGCCTCATGGCGACGACAGTGGATGTGAACGGGCGGACTTTGAACGTCAACTCACCCCCTGACACGCCCCTGTTGTGGGTCTTGCGAGATGAACTGGGCCTGACCGGCACGAAGTACGGCTGTGGGGTGGCCCAGTGCGGGGCCTGCACCGTGCTCGCGGACGGCCAGCCCATCCGGTCCTGTCAGATGCCGATCTCGGCCCTGGGAACCGCCAAGATCACCACTATCGAGAGCCTCGGGGGCGAGCATCCCCTGCAACAGGCCTGGGTGAAGCTGGACGTGCCCCAGTGCGGCTACTGTCAGTCGGGGCAGATCATGAGCGCCTGCGCCCTGCTGGCGACCAATCCCAAGCCGGACGATGCGGCGATCACGGCGGCGATGGACGGCAACATCTGTCGCTGCGGCGCCTATCAGCGCATCCGCGCCGCGATCAAGGACGCGGCGTCCACGCCCGCGCCGGCGGCGCCCGCCGCGACGACGGCCGCGTAAGGGGAACGCCATGAACAAGCCCATGACATCCATCGTCGCAGCGCCGTCACGCCGAGACGTGCTGGCCGTCGGCGCCACGCTCGCAGGGTCCTCGCTGCTGGTCGGCTGCTCCCTGCCCGAGGTCCTCTCGGCTGGCTCGAAGGTCGAGGTCGGCGCATTCGGGCCGTTCCTGAAGTTCGCCACCGACGGGACCGTCACCGTCGTCTCCAAGCACATCGAGTTCGGCCAGGGGAACCACGCCGGCCTTGCCGCGATCGCCGCCGAAGAGCTGGACGCCGACTGGACGAAGGTGAAGGTCGAACAGGCCCCAGCCAACGCCAAGCTCTATGGCAACACGATCATGGGCGGCACGCAGGGCACCGGCGGGTCGTCCGCCATCGCCAATTCCTGGACGCAGTTGCGTACGGCCGGCGCCGCGGCCCGGGCCATGTTCGTCTCCGCTGCCGCGACCAAGTGGGGCGTGCCGGCCGGCGAAATCACCGTGACCAACGGGGTGATCGCCCATGCCTCCGGCAAGCAGGCTGGGTTCGGCGAGCTGGTGGCCGACGCCGCCAAGGTCGCGCCGCCCGAAGCGCCAAAGCTGAAAGATCCCAAGACCTTCACCCTGATCGGCACGGATCGCGTCCGCCGCAAGGACAGCGCGGCCAAGAGCAATGGCACGGCCCGCTACACCCAGGACGTCCGTCTGCCGGACATGTTGGTCGCCATGGTGGCCCATCCCCCGAAGTTCGGCGGCAAGGTGAAATCTTTCGACGCGACCGAGGCCAAGAAGGTGGCGGGCGTGACCGCCGTCTATGAGCTGCCCACCGGCGTGGCGGTGGTCGCGAACTCCACCTGGGCCGCCAAGCAGGGCCGCGACGCCCTGAAGGTGGAGTGGGACGACTCGAAGGCCGAGCAGCGCAGCTCCGCCCAGATCCTGGCGACCTTTAAGGACCTGGCCTCGGGCAAGACGCCCGCGCCCGACGACAAGAAGTCCGGCTGGAAGGCGTTCGATTCCAAGGGCGACGCGGCCAAGGCCAGCGCTGGCACCGCGGTGGTCGAGGTTGCCTATGACTTTCCGTATCTCGCCCACGCCACCATGGAGCCAATGAACTGCGTGGCGATTGTCGGCAATGGGCCCACCAAGCTGATCTTCGGCTCGCAGCACCCGACGCTGGACCAGATCAACACGGAGGGGATCGTCATGTCCCTGCCCGGCGCGATCCAGATCGAGACGGTGTTCGCCGGCGGCTCCTTCGGGCGGCGCGCCAACTTCCAGTCGGACTACGTCACCGAATGCGTCCGCATCGCCAAGAAGGTCGGCAAGGGCCGACCGGTGAAGCTGGTCTGGGCCCGGGAAGACGACATGCGCGCGGGCTACTACCGGCCCCTGACGCACCATGCCGTGCGGGTGACAACCGACGCCGAGGGCTATCCCGCCACGTGGCGGCACCGGATCGTCACCCAGTCCATCATGAAGGGCGCGCCCCCCGGATCCCCCGGCGGCGGCGGCGTGGATGCGACGGCTGTCGAAGGCGCCCAGGGATCGCCCTACCTCAAGGTCACGCCGGTCGTGGACGCCCAGGTCATCACCCCGGACGCCGGCGTGCCCGTCCTGTGGTGGAGATCGGTGGGCGCCACCCACACCGCCTACGTGATGGAACACACCATCGATCAGTTAGCCAAGGCCGCGGGCAAGGATCCCGTCGACTACCGGCGCACGCTCTATGCCAAGGCCGGCGCAGGACGCCATCTGGCCGTGCTGAACCTCGCCGCCGAGAAGGCCGGCTGGGCAACCCCCGCGCCGGATGGCTGGACCCGCGGCGTCGCGGTGCACGAAAGCTTCGGCTCCGTCGTCGCCCAGGTCGCCGAGGTGAAGATCGTCGACGGCGCGCCGAAGGTGGGCCGCGTGGTCACGGCCATCGACTGCGGCACGGCCATCTCGCCCGACCAGATCGCCGCGCAGATGGAGGGCGGCACCTGCTACGGGCTGTCGGGGGCGATGTTCGGCGAGGTCACCATGACCGGCGGCGTCGTGGACCAACAGAACTTCGACACCTATCGCGTCCTGCGAAACTCCGAGGCGCCGACGGTCGAGACCTACATCGTGCCCTCGACCAATCCCCCCAGCGGTGTGGGCGAACCGGGCACCCCGGTCATCGGGCCCGCCGTCGCCAACGCCCTTCTGGCCATCACCGGCAAGCCGACGCTCAGCCAGCCGTTCGTCAAGGCGTAGCGACCTATGCTAGCAGCGCCGCATGACCTTCGACCTCATGCGGCTGGTCGCGGCGCTGCTGGTGGTGGTGAGCCACACCTTTCCGCTGGCCGGCCAGACGCCGCTCAGGATCCTGGGCGTGGAAGACCTGGGCGCGCTTGGCGTCGCGGTCTTCTTCGTCATCAGCGGCTATCTCGTCAGCGCCAGCTATGAGCGCGATCCCAAATCCTATCTGCTCAAGCGCATCCTTCGGATCGAGCCGGGGCTGATCGCCTCACTCTTGGTGACCGTGGGCCTGCTGGCGTTCGTCACCACCGCGCCGGCGGCCGAGTACTGGCCCGCCGCAGCGATGTATGTCGTGCGCAATGCGCTGCTCTATCCGGCGACCTACGCCCTGCCCGGCGTGTTCCAGGACGTGCCGATGGCGGGCGTCGTCAACGGCGTGCTCTGGACCCTGCGACTGGAGTTCACCTTCTATGTCGTGCTGCTGCTGATCCGCGCGCGACTGTCGCTGGTCCTGGCGCTGACGGCGATCTGCGCCGTGGTGACGGTGACCATGACCTTCACCCATCCGGACTGGGCGCAGGAGAAACTGACGCGCGTCCTGTTCCTCGGCGCACGCTGCGGCATGCTGTTTTTCGCCGGCGCCGCCATCCAGCTCTCGCGCCGTAACGTCCCGCTATGGCTCGGCGGGGCCTCCGTCGTCGCATTCCCGCTATTGGGTCCGCTGGCGCTGCCGACGGCCGTTCTCGGACTGGCCCGACCGGGCAAGCTGCCCGCGGACCTGAGCTACGGGGTCTACATCTACGCCTTCCCGCTGCAGCAGATGCTGGCCGCACAGGGGCAGCTCAACGTTTTGACCGCCGTGCTCGCCGTCCTGCCCTTCGCGGCGGCCAGCTGGTTCCTGGTCGAAAAACCCAGCCTCAAGCTTAAGCCCGGACCGCGACCCGCCTGGTAGCCGCGAAATAATCGGTTCCGATGAAACCAATCACGGTTTCGTGCGCTCTCGCTTGGCATACCACTCAGGAGAGACCTCATGCGCATCGCCATCACCGCCATCGCCGCCCTCGGCGCGCTCAGCATGGCCGCTTGCAGCAAGCCGGCCGAGAAGGCCGCCGACGCCCAAGCCGACGCGGTTCAGGCCGACGCCAACGCCGCCGCCAACCAGATCGACGCCCAGGCCGACGCCATGAAGGCGAACGCTGATGCGGCCGCCGACGCGACTAAGGCCAATGCGGACGCCACGGCCGAGAACCTCGAAGCCAAGGCCGACGCGACCAAGGAAGCTGGCGAGGCCAAGGCCGACGCCATCAAGGAAGCCGCCGAAAAGAAGTAGTCTTCGTCGTCCCCGACACCGACGAGGCCGAGGCCCCGAAGTTCATCCGAGCTTCGGGGCCTTTCTCGTTCTGAGCCGGGAGAGATCGGCGGCGGCCCGACGCCAGCCGAGCCAGACCCCCGTGGCGACACCGGCTCCCGCCAGGATCAAGAGAACCACCATGGTCGTGTACCAGGCCGCCCCGCCCCGGACGCCGTTGACGACGTCCAGCCGGTGCAGACCTGCGAACAGCCAGCGATAGGCGCGCGCGGGCGCATCGATCTGGGCCAGTACCTGGCCCGAGGCGGGATCGAGGTAGAAGCGCACCTTGTCCGCGAGCTCGACGCGATAGGCGGGCAGCTGGGCCGGCCCGTCGTGTCCGTCGTAGTAGTAGGCGTCGGCCGTGGCGATCATGCCGGCGCTCCGGGCGGGGCCCAGCCGGCTCGCCGCCGCCGCCAGGTCCGACGCACCTAACGGGGCGGGTCGGCCCGAGGCGTCGAGACGCCGGTCGTCCGCCATCAGAAACAGGTCACCCCCGAGGGGCGCCGCGCGGAGCTGGCGGGCGGTCACGCCCTGCGCCTGGGCGCCGGCCACCGCCTCGCGCAGGTCTCCGAACGATACGAGACCCGACACGCGCTCGGCCCGCGCGTCCGGCACGCTTTCCAGGAGGCCCCAGGGGGTCATGGACGCCAGGCCGCTCGCGACCCACGTCAGGGTGAGCACCCCCGCCGCCAGGCCGGTGAGGTGATGCCAGGCCATCCAGCCGCGGTAAGGGGTCAGTCGCCGGTCACGCCACGGTCGCCAGG
>JAIXTR010000362.1 GCA_027483845.1 Caulobacteraceae bacterium
ATCCAGGGACAGGGGATCGGAGATGTAGCGGCTGGCAAGCAGGGGCGCGGCCTCGGGAATGGCGGCCAGCTCTCGACTGTAAGCCTCGATGGCGTTTGCCGGAGCCTCGGCCCACCAGTCGTGAAAAAGCAGGTAGACCCCGTAGTCGAGGGGGGCGTCAGCCGCGCGCAGAAACTTCGCCGCAAACGCCCGATCAATGATTTCCGCACCCGACATGACCATTCCTCCGCAGTGTCCGGCGGAAGGCATAGCACCACGGGAATAAAATGAACACGTTCATTTTATTCCCGTGCGCCCTGGCGGCTAGGACCTCGGGACCGGGCGCCACGTCATGTGCAGGCAGACTCCGCCGGCCGGTGATGGGCGCCCCCGGCTCGTGGCGCGGATGTGATCGCGCCCCGGGGTCACCCTGTCGGCGCGGTCATCACCCCTGAGGCCAGGCTGGTCGACAGGGTCGACATCAACAGCATCTCGCCGCCCGCAGCCGCCGCAGCCGGCCCCACGTCGCGCATGAGGTGCGCGCGAATTTCAGGACTAAGGTCCTCCGGGTCGGTGAACGGCTCGCGGGTCTTCAAGTCCTCGAACGTCCGGTCGTCCGTGGCCGCGTCCCCGGACAGGTCCGCCAAGCGCTCGAAAACGATCGGGGTCGCGATCGGGGTGCGGTTGGAATCCATCAGGGTGGTGAGGCACAGTCCATCGAGCCGGGTGGCCCGCGGCAGGGCTACGGAGTTCAGGATCATCATCAACGGGGTTTGCCCCCAGCCGTCCAGCACCAGCGCGAAGAGCTTCCCCTCCGTGGGCAGCAGCCAGCCTTCGTACAGCAGGCCCGCGCAGCCGCCGCGGAACTCCATCAAGCCATCGCCGCGACGGCGGATGAGGCCGTAGAGGGAGACGTAGCGTGGGGGTCGGCCCGGGACCGGCTGCGTGGAGCGCCAGAACCCTTCGTAGGGCGCCGTGCGTTGGGGGATGGTCTGCCGGGCCGCATCGAGCACCGGTGCAAAGATGGCGTCGAGCACGCCCGTGTTGGCGACGGCAGCCGGCGCAAGCGCCGGGCCTACGCCGAGAACCTGGGCGAAGGCGGGCAACTCCCTATCCCAGTCAAGCAGGGAGAATCCCGGCTTCCGGCTGGCGAGAAAGACAGTGAGGCTCTCGAGGTTGAGGGCGGACGGGCTGGCGGCCCCTGAGCCCCAGCGGCTTACGACAGACTTGTTCACGCCCAGCGCGGCGGCGAGACGGCCGCGACTCAGCGAAAGCGACTTCAACGCAAGGTCGAGTTTTTGCGCGAACGCGGTGACGGCCACAACGGCGATGTTCCACCCGCGAGCGCCCAAAAGCAACGGCCCGAGCAACCGGTTGCGCACTTTCGTGGCCTACGCAGCAACTTCCGCGCGAACCGTCAGACCTCTAACGAAGCCCGGGGGAGCGTACCGCGCCCGGGATTCCAGCAACCTAAGGTGTGTCGAATGTTCAGATCGATTGTCGTCGGTATTGCGGCGGCCCTCCTGGGCGGCGCGGCGCTCGCCGAAGGGCCCCTGTACGTGACAACCGGGTTCTCGTCGGCGATCGCGCCAAGCGATCCCTTCAAGGCCAACCTCGAGTCGATCGGGGTGACGTTCGATCTCGCGCCGCCGATGGAGGTTGAGGTCTTTCTCCCCACCAAGCTGACGTTCAGACTGCTGGAGTCACGTCCCGGCCGCACGTCGAGCGTCGACACCTTGCATATTGGCGAGACGGCCTACGATGTTGCGCCGCAGGCCTTCTCGGCGGCGGGTACGCTACTCGGGTCGCAACTCTTCTCGGGTGCCTTCAGTGAGGCTGTCGGATTCCGACTGACAGACTTCGAGGCTGAACAGCCGCCTGTCCTCTGGCCGGACGCCTTCCGCCTGTACATGCGGTCTTCCGACGCCGACAACCTTGAAGGGATCGGTCCCTTCATTGGGCGCTTCGACACCCTCTATTTCAGCGTCAATGACATGGCGTTGTTCGAAGTGTCTGCCGCCCCGGCGCCGGAACCATCGGCCTGGGCGATGATGATCGTCGGGTTCGGCCTTGCCGGCGCCATGGTCCGCCGTACGCGGCGGCCACATGACGGTTTCGATCAGCGGGCCGAAGGCGCCGCTCCGAGGGGCTGAATGGCGAGGCCGATCTGAGGGCCTGGCCGGACAGCGGACAGTCGCGATCGGGGCGCTCCGCCTCGTCCGTCACCCTTCCGCGGCTGCTTTGGCACGCGCCAACGTTGTGTCGATGCACTTCAGAGCCTAGCGTTCACCGATCAAGGGTCTTGAACGGGGCGACGATATGACAATCAACCGGAGCTTCTTCTTCGACAGCGTCCGCTCCGCGCCGTTTTCAGGCCGGCTGACCGCCAAACAGGTCCAGGGACTTTCGGCCATCCTCGATGTCTGGGAGTCGTCCTCGGAGCAACGGGACGACCGCTGGTTGGCGTACATGCTGGGTACGGCCTTCCATGAGACCGCCACCACGATGCAGCCGATCCAGGAGTATGGCGGCAAGGCATACTTCACGAAGATGTACGACGTGAGCGGCGCGAACCCGGTGCGCGCGCGCAGAATGGGCAATACGGCGATCGGGGATGGTCCCCGGTACTGCGGCCGCGGCTATGTACAACTGACTTGGAAGTCGAACTACGCCGCCATGTCGCCGATCGTAGGCGCGGATCTCGTTGCGCACCCGGAAAGGGCTATGGACCCCACAATCGCGTGCAAAGTGATGTTCCATGGAATGATCGACGGCCTGTTCACCGGCAAGCGACTGGAGAACTACTTCCTCGGCGCCACCGAGGACTGGGTGAACGCACGCCGGATCATCAACGGGTTGGACCGCGCCCAGCTTGTGGCCGCCTATGCGCGAAACTTCTATTCGGCGATCAGCTACACAACCTGATCCGCGCGTCCTGAAGTCCGCCTGGAGACGATGCCATAGCACGCGCTCATGGCGTTGCCGGCCGGCCGACGTCATGCGGCCTCGTGCGCGCAGAACCATGTTCGACAAGGCGGGGCCGACCATGCAATCGTAGGTCTACCCCGGAGGACGCGCTCGTGAAGGTGGTTCGATACGCGTTGGCAGGCCTACTCGCGCTCATGCTGGCCAACTGCAACGGAAGCCCGGGCGCAACGTCGAACACCGCCATGCCGGGGATCACGGCTGACGCGTCGACGACGGTCGCAGAGCGCGACCTGCACCCCTGCAAGGCGCTAGGCAATCGCCGGACCACGGTGGAGGACTGCAGCCTCGCCGAGGAAACCGATAAGAGCGTCGCGAGCGGTGTCGCCGCATTCAATTGGCCGCAGCAGATGCGCCGCGGCAAGCCCGTGTTGCTGCGGCTGGCGGTTGGCGAGGCCCCTCCGCCTCCCCCGCCGCCGCCGGAGCCAACGGACGCGGCGGCCGTAGCGCCGGCCCCGGCCGGCGCGGCGAGCGGCGATCCTGCAGCCGCGCCGCCTGAGGGCGGCCCGCCACCACCCCCGCCCCCGCCCCCGCGCGCCAGCGTGGAGGAGGCGGTCGAGGACATGGACGGCGAGACGGTCAAGTATGCGCCGCTGATCGGTCGCTACATGTCGGCAAGGCTAAGCGGCGATAGCTTCGATGTCGTGTCTCAGGGCCCCGAGCACCAAGAAGTTCTGCGCGATAGCGTCACCCATTGGGACTGGCTGGTGACGCCTAGGGCTGGCGGAACCCACACGCTGACAATCACCACCCAAGTGGAGTTCAAGGACAGCGACGGCCAGTACATCCCCCTGCGCTACGCGCCCGAGACACGCAAGGTGGAGGTGGAGGTGCCCTGGTGGGCCTTCCTCATGGACCTCCTGCTGGCCATGCCCGCCTGGGGCAAGGCGCTGGCGGGCGCGCTGGGCGCGCTGACCGTCGTGGCGACGGCGTGGTGGGGTCTCCGACGGGCCGTCGCCGGCAAATCCGGAAAAGCGGGAAGCGGGGACCCACCAGATCCGAAGACGCCCGCGGCTCTAACCTGATCGTTTGCAAAGAAGGACATCAACGCCACGCGGAACGAAAGGGCACGGACGTGGTGATCCTCGCGTCTGACCTGGGCAGTTCGCTGGGGAACAGGGAACCGTCCCACCCGTTGGAGTCGACCCTCGCAGTGAAAGACAAACACATGGCCGACCTGAGCGCGATCAAGGAACATATGGACGTCATCGGCGCCGACGGGGTCCACGTTGGAACCGTCGACAAGGTCGAGGGCGATCGAATCAAGCTCACGAAGGCGGAGAGCGGGTCACACAAAGACCATCACCACTACGTCTCGGCCGGTCTGGTGGCGGACATCGAAGGCGACAAGGTCCGACTTTCGGCCAATGCCGCCAACGCGCTGCTGCTCGAAGAAGAACAGGGTGGCGGATCGACCGCAGACGGCGCGAACTAGGTTCCTCGCGCTCAACGCACCTGGATGAAAGCGGCCGTGCGTTTGACAGGTAGCGGGGTTGGAGCAACCGCCCCACTATCTTCTCTGCCGTCACCGTAGGGACGGCAACATGAGCCCGCGGCTACGTCGTCGCCGGGCAATTGAACGCAACTCGCACTGGTGTGGTCCCGACGTGTTCCGCGTCGGGCCTTCGCTATGCCCCAGATGCGGCGAACGGCAGCCGCCCTAAGAGTCCTGGTTTTTCAATCACAACAATGCATTGTCGGGATTTAACCGGATTTTCCGGGACCGGTCGAAACGCGCTGCTGGTGGGCCCGGCAGGACTCGAACCACCGAGGGGATTTAACTCGTTGGAGCCGATTGTACCAACAGGGCTACCAACATTGCCAATGCCCGAGG
>JAIXTR010000340.1 GCA_027483845.1 Caulobacteraceae bacterium
AACGGCATCGACGTCTATTTCGACAATGTCGGCGGCGCGCACCTGGAAGCGGCGCTGAACGCCGCGAACCCGTTCGCCCGCTTCGCCATCTGCGGGATGATCTCGATCTACAACGCCACGCGCCCCGAGCCCGGCCCCAGCAACCTGGCCCAGTTGATCGGCAAGAACATCCGCATGGAGGGCTTCATCGTCTCCCACCACTTCGACATGATGCCGACCTACATCGACGAGCTGTCCGGCTGGGTGAAGGACGGCAAGGTGACCTGGAAGGAGACGGTGTTCGACGGCATCGAGAAGGCCCCCGAGGCCTTCCTGGGGCTGTTCTCCGGCGAGAACCTCGGAAAGATGCTGGTGAAGCTCGGCTAAGGTTGGACCCTGGGGGACGAGGGCGTACAAGCTCTCGTCTTCCCCCACACGACTGGAGTATGGCCGTGCCGCGCCTGTTTAGCGCCTATGTGATTGTCGACTGGAGCGCGGCGGCGAAGCCGACCACGGGGGCCGACTCCATCTGGATCGGCGTGCTGAAGCGCGACATCCGCTTCCGCATGGCGTTCGAGAGCTTCAACCCGGCGACCCGCGCCGAGGCGGAAGTGCGGCTGACCGCCATCCTCGACGATCTCAAGAAGCGCAGCGAACGCGTCCTGCTGGGCTTCGACTTTCCCTTGGGCTTTCCGCGCGGCTTCGCTGCGGCGCTGAGCCTGCCGGGCGAGCAACCCTGGCGGGCCGCCTGGGACCAGCTCAACAAGATGGTCAAGGACAAGCCGGACAACACCAACAACCGGTTCGGCGTCGGGTCCGAGATCAACCGCCGCATGACCGGCGGGCCGTTCCCGTTCTGGGGCTGCCCGCCCAAGGACACGCTGACGACCCTGCAGCCCAAGCGCACCCGCGAGCACGGGCCGGACGATCTGCCCGAGTTCCGCCACGCTGATCTCGCCGCCAAGGGCGCAGCCTCCATCTGGAAGCTCTACTACAACGGCTCGGTGGGCGGTCAGGCGATCCTGGGCATCCCCTTCGTACGCCGCCTGAAGGTGGCGCGAGGCGAAGAGACGGTGAAGGCCTGGCCCTTCGAGACCGGGTTCAAGGCCCTGACCGAGGCCGACCTGGCCGGCGTCGACGTGGTCCTGGCCGAGGTCTACCCTTCCCTGCTGAAGCCGGTGGTTCCCGCGGGCGAGGTCAAGGACCTGGCCCAGGTGCGCACGACCGCCGAGCACTTCGCTCGCCTGGACGAGGCCAACAAGCTCGGCCCGCTATTCGGTCCGCCCAAGGGCCTCGCGGCCGACGTCGTGCAGGACGCCGAGCGCGAGGAAGGCTGGATCCTGGGGGCCGGGGCCTAGAGCGGCCGCCGGCTGAGGATCCAGAAGCGCGTCATCAGGAAGCCGCACGCCAGGAAGCTGGCGGCGACGACCGCCCAGGTGATGCCCATCAGGCCCATCTTCATCGGGATCGCCAGCCACCAGGCCAGCGGCATCATCACCCCGATGTAGCTGGCCAGGTGCGTGGTCGTGGGCACCCAGACGTCCCCGCGGGCCCGCAGCGATTGCGCCGTGACCACCTGCAGCGCGTCGGGCACGAAGAACAGGCAGGACAGCATCAGAGCGGGCGCCGCCATGGCGATGGTGGCCGCATCGCGGGTGTAGCCGTGTGCGATCAGCTCGGCCGTGGGCAGGATCGCCAGGGCGATGACGATGCCGAAGGCGAACGTCACGCCGAACACGATCACGCCGGCCCGGTTCACGGCCGCCAGATCGCGGGCGCCATAGGCCTTGCCCACCAGCACGGCCGCCCCGGTCGCGAGGCCCAAGGGCACCATGAACACGATGGCCGCGACGTTGAGCACGATGGCCCACGCTGCGATGGCCAGGGCGCTGATCCAGCCCGCGATGAGGTTCATGCTGGCGAAGGCTGCGACCTCGAAGAAGTTGGAGATGCCAGCCCCATAGCCGATCCGCCGCTGCTCGCTGGCCGCCGCACGATCGGGCTCGGGCTTGGTGAAGACGCCCATCGCGCGGGCCTCGGGCATCCGCAGGATGTAGATCAGCATCGCCGCCGCCAGGAACGTCCGCGCGCCGCACGTCGCCCAGGCGCCGCCCACGGCCCCCAGCGCCGGCAGGCCGAACGTGCCGGGCACCAGCAACAGGTTCAGCAGCAGGTTGACGACGTTGGCGATCCACATGGCCCAGGCCGCCGGCCCCGGCCGTGAGAGACCCTCCAGCCAGAAGCTCGCCGTGACGCTCAGCGTATAGCCCGGCAGCGACAGGGCGAAGACCAGCAAGGCGCGGCTTGCGCCGTCGGCCAGGTCGGCCGGCAGCCCGATGGCGTGCATGAACGTCGGACCGCCCAGCAACAGCACGCCGGTCGACACCAGCCCGATCCAGAAGCTGTAGACGAGGCCGCGCCGCAGGACCGCGCCGGTCAGGTCGGGTCGCCCCTGCCCGATGCGCCGCGCGGTCATCACCTGCACGCCCGTCATCAGCCCGACCGCCATCGTGAGGATGACGCTGGTCGGGGCCCAGGCCATGGCGTGGTAACCCAGGTGCTTGGCCGAGTAGTTGCCGACGACGATGGCGTCCACGAGACCCATCGCCATGATCCCCAGGCGCGACAGCACCACCGGCCCCGACAAGGTCAGGAGCCGGGTCAGATCTCTACGGACGAGCGAAGGCTCCTGGGCCGCCGGGCGGTCCATCACGGTGCAACCTGGGTTTTCAAAGAGGCCGGAGACTGGCGCCCGAGTCAGAATTGAGCAAGCCCAGCCTGGCCTGTGCGAACGATCCCCTTCCCCTCGTGGGGGATGGAGACCGTCAGATGTTGGCGGCCATGCGACGGGCGTCGTCGACGCGCTCGTCCTTCAGCTTCTCGGCCACCAGGAACGCGAGTTCCAGGGCCTGCTCGCCGTTGAGACGCGGGTCGCAGTGGGTGTGGTAGCGGTCAGCCAGATCGCCTTCCAGCACCGACCGCGCGCCACCCAGGCACTCGGTGACGTTCTGCCCGGTCATCTCCAGGTGAACGCCGCCGGGATGGACGCCCTCGGCCTTGCAGATCTCCACGAAGCTTTTCACTTCCGAGAGGATCCGGTCGAAGGGGCGGGTCTTGTAGCCGTTGGCCGCTGTCAGCGTGTTGCCATGCATCGGGTCGATCGCCCAAACGACGTTGCGGCCCGACGCCTTGGTCGCGCGCAGCAGGGCCGGCAGACGATCGGCGATCTTGTCGTGGCCGAAGCGACCGTACAGCGTGATCCGACCGGCCTCGTCCTTCGGGTTCAGCACGTCGATCAGGCGCAGGATATCGTCGCCCTCCATCGTCGGGCCGCACTTGACCCCGATCGGATTGCGGATGCCGCGGAAGTATTCCACGTGCGCGCCGTCCAGCTGCCGCGTGCGTTCCCCGATCCACAGCAGGTGGGCGGACGTGTCGTACCACTCGCCCGAGGTGCTATCGATGCGGGTCATCGCCTCCTCGTAGCCCAGCAACAGGCCCTCGTGGCTGGTGAAGAACTCCACCTGATGCAACGTCGGATGGCTCTCCGGCGTCACGCCGATGGCTTCCATGAACTGCAGGGTCTCGCTCAGCTTGTCAGCGATCTCGCGGTATCGCGCGCCCTGCGGACTGTCGGCGACGAAGCCCAGGGTCCAGCGATGGATGTTGTGCAGGTCGGCATAGCCGCCGCCCGCGAAGGCGCGGAGCAGGTTCAGCGTCGCCGCCGACTGGCCGTAGGCCTGCATCAGACGCTGCGGGTCCGGAACCCGCGCCTCGGGCGTGAACTCCATGCCATTGATGTTGTCGCCGCGGTACGACGGCAGCTCGACGTCGCCGATCTTCTCGACCGGGGACGAACGGGGCTTGCCGAACTGGCCGGCCATGCGGCCGACCTTCACCACCGGCTTGCCGCCGGCGAAGGTCAGAACCACCGCCATCTGCAGGATCAGACGGAACGTGTCGCGGATGTTGTCCGCCGCGAATTCCTTGAAGCTCTCGGCGCAGTCGCCGCCCTGCAGCAGAAACGCCTTCCCGGCCGCAACGTCGCCAAGGAGGCTTTTCAGGCGACGGGCCTCGCCTGCAAACACCAGCGGCGGCATCTTGCGAAGGGTGGTCTCAACACGCGAAAGCTCGGCCATGTCCGGATAGTCGGACGGGATGTGCTTAGCGGGTTTGGCTCTCCAGGATGCAGGCGTCCAATGCTCGGTCATCGTCTTCACTCAGAACCGCCGGTTGTTCGACGGGCCGGGCGTTTTACTCGTATTGATCCGCAGCGTCGATGGGGTTGGGCGCGCGTTGTTCCGCCGCGCCGACCAGGGCGGCGATCACGGCGGTCAGCGCGGCGAGCGCCAGCCACCATTCCTGCCAGACCCCAAAGCTGACCACGCCGAAGAACAGATAGACCGCCGCCGAGCCCGCCGCCGCGCCGGCCACGAGGCTGCGCCGATCCCGCACCAGCCGCCGAAAGATGAAGATCCAGGCCAGGGCGGCGAGCGCCGCGCCCGGCAGGCCCAGCTCCAGCCATACCTGCAGCGGTCCGTTGTGCGGGTGGAGCTGGATGTGCGGGCTGAACGCGCGGCTGGCGTCCAGGCCCCACCCCCGCCAGGGGTGGTCGGCGATCCGCTCCATGGCGTAGGTCCAGTATCCCATGCGCTGAGCCCAGGACTCGGGAAGATGCTGACCCAGCCCCAGCAGCCGGACGGCCAGGATGATCAAGGGCATCACCAGGACCACGCCGGCCGCCCCGACGGCGAGCGCCTTGGGGGCCAGCCGCGGCCAGATCCAGATCAGGCCGCCCACCGCCACCACGAGGCCCACCGCCAGCACGGGGGCGTCAGAGAGGAAGTTGTGCGCCAGGACCACGGTCCCCGCCGCCATCGGCAGCGCCAGCCAGGCCGGCGCGCCTGCGCGATACCCGCCGATCGCCGCGACCGGCCAGAGCAACGCCAGGACAAAGCTGCCTTGGGCGACGTTCTTTCGTCCGAGATCCGGCCGGATCGGATCATGGATCAGGTCGCGTAGGCCCCTGTAGACTGCAGCGCCCGTCAGTCCCTCGATCAGCAACAGCGCGCCATAGGCCGCCAAGCCCCACGCGAAGATCCGCAGCGCGAGACGCCGCAGCTCGGGGTCCGCCCGCCGCGCGCCCAGCCACGCAGCCCAGTAGAGCGGCAGCTGGAGAAGTAGCTTCAAGGCGACGCTGTCCTCGAGCTCCCGGGGCCGATGCACGCTCCAGAGCGTTGAGAACGCGGCCCAGGCCACGGCCAGCAACAGCACGACCGCCAGCGACCCATCGCGCACGCCGATCTTGAGCGCCGGAAGGCAGAGCAGGCCCGCAAGTCCCAGCAACGGCGCGAAGCCCAGCGGCCCAAGCCAGGCGAACAGCGGCGTCAGCGCCGCCGTGCCGACCATCACCCAGCCGCACCAGGTCGCAAGGCCCGGCGGCAAGGATCGCACGACGTGTGCCTGTGCGCCCTCGCTCACGTCACCGGGCCAAGCGATGGCGGCAGATGCTTCTCGCGCATCGTGACCAGCTCTTCGGCCAGGGTGGGGTGAACGGCGCACGTCGAGTCCCACTGCGCCTTGGTGACGCCCATCTTGATCGCGATCGCGGCCATCTGAATGATCTCCGGCGCATCGGGCGCCACCACGTGGCAGCCCAAAATCTTCTCGGTCCCCTGCTCCACCACCAGCTTCATCAGACAGCGCACCTGACCGCCGTAGAAGGTCTCCTTCATGGGACGCAGGTTGGCCATGTAGATATCGATCTTCGCGCCGTACTGATGACGGGCGTCCGCCTCCGACAGCCCGACCGAGCCGACGGGTGGCTGCGAGAACACCGCCGAGGCCACCATCTCGTGGTCGAAGCGGGTGGGCTGCTGGTGGAACTCCGTCAGGGCGAAGGCATGGCCCTCGCGGATCGCCACGGGGGTCAGATTAATACGGTTGGTGACGTCGCCCACCGCCCAGATGTTATCGACATTGGTCTTGGAATAGTCGTCCACTTTGATGGCGCCGGTCTCATCCACCGCCACGCCGGCCGCCTCGAGACCCAGGTCCTGGGTGTAGGGCTCACGCCCGACCGCGAAGACGACGACGTCGGCCTCCAGATCGTGCCCGTCGACGCAGCGGGCGACGAGGCCGCTGGCGGTCTTCTCGATCCGGCCGATCTGGGCGCCGAGACGGATCTTGAGGCCACGTTCCTCCATCTGCGCCGCCACATGGGCCCGCACGTCGTCGTCAAAGCCTCGCAGGAGGTTCGGGCCGCGATGGACCAGTGTGGTGTCGACGCCCAGGCCATTGAAGATCCCGGCGAACTCCACGGCGATGTAGCCGCCGCCGACGATCACCATCCGCTTCGGCAGTTCGGGCAGATGGAACACCTCGTTGGAGGTGATCGCATGCTCGATCCCCGGGATCTCGGCGGGCATCCAGGGCCGGCCGCCGGTCGCCACCAGGATCTTGCCAGCGGTCACCTGGCCGCGGCCCTCGACCTCGACGGTGTGGCGATCGATCAGCCGCGCCTTGCCGTGCGCCAGCTCGGCGCCCGCGTTCTGCAGATTGCGCACGTAGATGCCGGAGAGGCGCGCGATCTCGTTGTCTTTCGCCATCAAGAACGTGGGCCAGTCGAAGCGGGTCTCGCCGACCTCCCAGCCGTAGCCGCGAGCCGTGTCGAATTGTTTCGAGAACTCGGACGCATAGACCATGAACTTCTTCGGCACGCAGCCGCGGACGACGCAGGTGCCGCCCACGCGGTGCTCCTCCGCCACGAGCACCTTGGCGCCCGACATGGCCGCCACCCGCGCGGCGCGGACACCGCCCGAGCCGGCGCCGATGACGAAGAGGTCGTAGTCGTAGTTCGCCACGCAGGGCTCCTTAAGGTTCGAGCTCGGTCACGCCGTCAGGCCCGCCGATCAGGGCGCGGTCCGCGAGATCCAGGAACAGGCCATGGTCGACAACACCGGTGACGCTCTTCAGCGCCGCCGCCAGGGCCGCGGGCTCCTCGATGCGTCCGCAGTGCGCGTCATAGATAAGGTTGCC